>NZ_JAOTJD010000071.1:0-11168 GCF_042714595.1 Phenylobacterium ferrooxidans
GCTCGTAGAGCCGTCCCATGACAACACCTCCGCCAATGCAGGGTGTTGCACTTCGTTTGAGAACTCAGGGGGCCCAGGTCGTATGGCTGGGCCCGTCCGGATAACTCCGAGCGGGCCTTTCCGCGCTCTCGGGGCTCTATGATCTGGGTCCCGGCCTTCGCCCGGATGAGCGGAGTTTGGAGCTCACCAACCAACACGCCGCACTTGCCAACCCTCGCCCTCCCGGCGAGTGTCCCGCCGATGACCGACGCGACCCGCGCGGGGATTCTCCCCTGCCAATCCATCGATGACCTGATCGCCCAGGGCGCCATCGCCTCGGCGACGCCTTTCGACGCCGATCAGGTGCAGCCCGCCAGCCTTGACCTGCGCCTGGCCGCCCGCTGCTGGCGGGTGCGGGCGAGCTTCCTGCCCCGCCTGGGCCGCACGGTGGCGAGCCGCATCGCCGACGTGGCCATGCACGAACTTGACCTGTCCAAGGGCGCGGTTCTGGAAAAGGGTTGCGTCTATATCGCCGAGCTGCAGGAGCGGCTGCACCTGCCGCCGGGCGTCTCGGCCCGCGCCAATCCCAAGAGCTCCACCGGCCGCGTCGATGTCTTCGTGCGCCTGCTGTCGGACAACCAGCCGGCCTTCGATGACGTGATCGAGGGCTATGACGGCCCCACCTATATCGAGATCGCGCCCCAGACCTTCTCCATCCTGGTGCGCGCCGGCACCCGCTTGAACCAGCTGCGTCTGAAGCGCGGCGCCCCGCCGAAACTGCTCACCAAGAGCGTCGGGGTCGACCTCTCCGACGGGGTCGCGGGGTTCCGCGCGCGCCGCCACGCCGGCGTCATCGACATGGACAATGTCGACGGCCACGACCCGCGGAACTTCTGGGAGCCGCTGATCCCGCAGAACGGCGAGCTGCTGCTGGATCCGGGCGAATTCTACATTCTTGCGTCCAAGGAGGCGATCGAGATTCCGGTGCTGCAGGCCGCCGAGATGACCCCCATCGACCCCTCGGTGGGCGAGTTCCGCGTCCACTACGCCGGCTTCTTCGACCCCGGCTTCGGGACGGAGGAGGCGCAGGGCGTAGGCTCCAAGGGCGTGCTGGAGGTCCGCAGCCACGAGACCCCCTTCCTGCTCGAGGACGGCCAGACCGTCGCCCGCCTGGTCTATGAGCCCCTGACCGCCAAGCCCTCGCGCCTCTATGGCGACCAGGGCAGCCACTACCAGCGCCAGGGCCTGAAACTCTCCAAGCACTTCCAGCGCTGGACCGCGAACCGCTAGGCGCGGGCCGCTCGGTCGGGCGCTCAGAGCCAGGCCGATCGCCGGTCGACGGATCGCTGGAAACCCGCGGCCAGCGATTTCGCGCGGGCGCGCAGCAGCACACGCCGCCCTTCGGGGGTTCTGGTGTAGACGAGTCGCGACGATCCGACCCGGGCCGACCAGAGCGCGGCGAAACCTTCGGCCCAGTCCTTCCTGGCCCCCAGGGCGGACGGCAAAGGGTGGTAGTCCGTGCGGGTTCTCCAGCCCAACCGGCTGTGGCGCATGAGGATATAGCGCGCGTTCTGCACAGGCCCCAGGACCTCGGCGATCGCCTGCATCACCTGGCGCTCGGTGCTTCGGCTCACGCCACGCAGCACGATGTCCCGGCGCCCGTCGAGGCTGGCCTTCACTTCGAACCGCCCATCTCGCCCATCGGCCTCGCTCGCCAGTCCGGCGCGGACCAGCGCCAGCAGGACGACCATCCCTACCTGCTCGAGGCTGCCTTCAACCGATCCGTTGCGCCAGGCCAGGCGGGCCGCCTTGGCGAGACCCGGCAGGCTGGCCAGGGCCGCGGCGCTGGCCACCAGCATGCCCAGGGCGCCGGCGGCCTCCGTGCCGTCGAGGTCCTGCACCACATCGCTTATGGCGAACGCTCCGGCGCTCAGGGCGCTCCACACCAGCGCCCGCAGGGTATCGGACCAGGCCAGGCGTTGGGGTGCATAGTTGGGCGCCGCCGTCTCCCGGACCCGGGCTCGACCACCGCCGGCGCCCAGGGACTCTGACCACCGGCGGGCGGTGTCCTGACGGTCGGCGGCGGCGGCGAAGGCCCGGTCGTTCGCCAGCCCGAGATCTTGCGTGAAGTCGAGGCCCAGGCGGCCGATTCCGCTCTCGATCAGCGTTGACGCACCGTTGGATATGCCTTCAAACGCCCGGAACCTACGGCTCAGCAGCGCGCCATCGGAGAGGCCGGCCGGGGCCTCGTCCCTGAGGTGGCCCCAGTTCACCAGGTCCACCACCTCGGCCACGACGCCCTTGGCGGGAGGCTCGAGCGTCGCGAGATGCCAGATGTTGGCCACCTTCGCCGGGTTGTCGGCCTCGACCCGGATGGCGCGCCCGCGCATCTGGTTGGACAGCATGAAGGAGGCTGTATTGCTCGCCAGGACCAGGCTGTTGAGCGCCGGCGCGTCCCAGCCTTCCCCCAACAGGGACTGGGTGCCGACCAGGATCTGAATGGAGCCGCTGGTGAACAGCGTGGTGACCAGTCGCACCAGGCGTGCGCCGCCGACTCCGCTGAGCTCGACCCTGACATGGCCAGGGCAGGCGGAAAGATCGAAAGACCTGACCGCGGCGCGATCTATTCCCTGGTCCGCGGCAAGCTCGCAAAGCCTGGAAAGCGCGGCCCGGGGAATGATCACCAGGGTCCCCGTCAGGACGCCCATCACATCAGGGGCCGGGCCCGTGCGCCGCAGGTGCTCGAAGATCGGGATGACGCCAAGCTTCGAGGGCCGGAACTCGGCCTGGGCGTCGGCGGGCAGTTCCGAACTGCGGATATGGTCCGACAAGACCACCATGCGCAGCCCTGAGCCCAGCGTGCCGTGCTCCGCCCGAGCGATCTCGGCGACGCTCTCCAGCTTGGCGAGGTTCGAGGCCATCATCTGGAAGATGGGGCGTGTCTCCCGCAGCCGGACCCGGCCGCCCTCGATCAGCCCCAGCCGGTGAAGCTGATCGCGCAGGACCTTGAGCCTTCCGTCCGTCAGGCGAAATGGCCCGGCATGGCCGCCGGCCACACCATCGAGGAACCTCTCCAGCCAGAGAAGGGAAGGATTGGGCAGGTCGCGCCCGCTGACACCAAGGAGCTTGAGCGCGGCCGGTGGTGGTCGCCGGCCCGCCGCCACCAACAGGACGAGGGCTGACGAGAGCATCTCTGGCGCTTCCAGGATCGCTTCAACATGATCCTCTGGCCGCCGGAGCCAGGGATGGCGCTCAATCTCGTCCAGAAGGTCTTCGTCCGACCAGAGATCGCGCTGCAGCCCCCAGATGGCGCGGCGACGTTCGTCGAGCAGGGTCAGGGCGTCGGTGGTCGGCGCCGACAGGATCACATGGTCCTGGTGAGGGCAGAGATCGCCGTTGCGAACCAGCTCGGGGATCCCGACCTCCAGGTCGATCGGCCCGCATAGGCTCTCGTAACGCGTCCATTCGGCGAAGCTCGCATCGTAGGGCGGGGTCGCCGTCAGGGCGACGATCCGGACATCGGCCAGGGACGCGGCCAGCTGCTTGATGCTGGTCCACCATTCCCGCCGCAGGTGGTGGGCCTCATCGAGCACCAGGGTGATCGGACCGGCGGCGTTCAGGTCCTGGACCAGGCTGTCTATATCGTCAGACCGTCTGAAAGCGTCGAGCGCCTGATAGGTCACCAAGGTCAGGGCTCGGGGGGCGGTGAGGTGATGGGACAGGTCCTCGGCGCTAGGCGGCGCGTCGAGAAACATCGATCCCACTCGCTCCGCCCACTGATCCCGGATCGCGACCGTGGGTGCGAACACCACTGTCCGGCGGCCCAGCCGGCGGATTATCTCCAGCCCGAGGATGGTCTTGCCGGCGCCGGGCGCGGCGACGATATGCAATCGTCCGTTGACGAGATGGTCGTCCATCTCCGCCAGCACGCGGGCCTGGTAGTCGCGCCACACGCCCCTGAATTGCATTCTCGACAGCATCGCCCGGACCCTAGCCGCTGAATGGCTCCAACGACAAGGACCCTTGACACGCTCTACCCTGTCATGTTTCCTTGTCATATAGACAAGTTTGCTTGCAAGCCATGGAGGCTTCCGATGACGAACCAGATGACCAAGGGGCGCGCCGCCACCCTGAAGGGGATGGCCGGGTTCTTCATCCTGACCCTGCTGCTCTTCGCCGTGCTGCGGTTCGCAGGCGTCACCGGTCCGGCGCGGGTCCTCGTCGTCACAGTGGGGACCAGCGCCATGGTGGCCTGGTGGATCTTCTTCGCCCTGCGGATCTTCAAGGCCCGCGACGAGTACCTCCAGCATGCCGAGCGTCACGCCTGGTACTGGGGCGGGTTGATCGGCCTGGTGGCCTCGGTTCCGGTCTTCGTCTTCATCGGGGCGGGCGGCCTGCAATGGCTCTGGCCCGAGGTTCCGGGCGGCCGCGAGGTGGGTCGCGCCTTCGTCATCGGCTACATGCTGCCCACCTTCATGCAGGTCACAGGCGCCCTGGCTGTGGGCCTGTGGTGGCGGCTGGCCCGGCGATGAAGAACCGCCTCAAGGTCCTGCGGGCCGAGCGGGACTGGAGCCAGGCCGAGCTGGCCGCCCGCCTCGACGTCTCGCGCCAGAGCGTCAACGCCATCGAGACCGGTAAGTATGATCCCAGCCTGCCGCTGGCGTTCAAGATCGCGAGGCTGTTCGACCTCCCCATTGAGGCCATCTTCGAAGCCTAGATCGTCCGCGCACTGCGGCAGGTCGCCACAGCCAAGCTGTTGATCGCGTTAACCATATTTAAGTTCGACTCACGGTTTCCTTGGCAAGAGGGGCCAGGAAACCGCCATGCCCGATGCGACCTATATCGCCTTCGTACCCACCGCCAAGCGCGACCGCTTGCGAGCGATACTGCAGACCGAAGACACCGGCCCCCTGGCCTGGCGCGAACAGCGCACGATGTTCGGCAGCGAATTCTACTTTTCCGGCCCCCCCGGCCTCGCCCGCAAGGCCCAGGCCTATGTCGCCGAATGGGTCATCACCGGTTAGGCGCTTGAGTGGGCCCCGGAGACCCGCTAGAGAACCCCTACTGCAAGCCTTACCTGATAAGGCCTTCGCGGGCGTAGCTCAGGGGTAGAGCGTCAGCTTCCCAAGCTGAATGTCGTGGGTTCGAATCCCATCGCCCGCTCCAGTCCTTTCCCGAAGTCCGTGCCTGTCGCGCCGCAGCGTCGAACCCGGCCCTTTGATCGGCGTCAAGGCGGCCATCGCGGGCAGGCGCAGGATGCGATGACCGGAGGACAGCCCATGACCTACCAAGACATTCTCGTTCACGTTGACGAACACCCGTCATCCAAGCCTCGCGCCGCGGCCGCGGCTGCGCTTGCGGCGCGCCTGAACGCCCGCCTGACCGGCGTCTTCCTGAAGTCGGAGTTCCTGCGGGACGCCATGGTGGCGGAGTCGCTGGCCTATATGCCCCCTGACGCGCTCCAGGCGCTGATCGAGGAGGAAGCGGCGGCTCGCCTGCAGGCCTCCGAGGCCGCCCGCGGGATCTTCGAGGCCGAGGCGCGTCGAGCGGGCGCCAACTCCGACTGGCTGGTGGTCGATGGCCGTGACCAGGAATTGATCTCCTGTGCGCGACGCTTCGACCTGACGGTGTTCCCACCGATCGCCAAGGTCAGCTTGAGCCTGAATGACATATCAGCCGCCGCCGTGGCCCTCGGCAGCGGGGGGCCGGTCCTGGTGATCCCGGAAAGCGGCGCCCCGCCGGCCCTGGCCGAACGGGTTGTCGTCGCGTGGAAGGGATCGCGGGAATCCGCCCGGGCGTTGCGGGACGCCTGGCCGCTGTTGAGCCAGGCCAAGGAAGTGCATGTCCTGATCGTCTCGCCGCGTGGCGAGGGGGGCCCGGACGGACTGCTGCAGCGCCACCTGGAGAACCACGGCCTCAAGGCCAACCTCATCGTCGACCGCAGCCATGACGCCTCGGCAGGCCAGATCCTTCGCGACCATGTCGCGGCCCTCAAGGCCGATCTCGTGGTCATGGGGGTCTATGGTCGCCCGCGGCTTCAGGAACTCGTGCTGGGCGGCGTGAGCCACGACCTCCTGTCCGACCCGCCCTGCGCGCTGCTGATCTCTCACTGAGGTGCGTCCGCCCTGGCCTGGATCGTTGCAGGCCGCCCCCCGACACCGCGCTTCGGCGCCCCTGTGGAGCCCGCCAATGCCCCTCCTTGGCCGCTGTCTTCTCTTGAGCCTCGCGACTCTCGTGCTCTCCGCGTGCAATCCGCGTCCGCTGCCGCCCAACGTCACGCCACCCCAGGCCGCTGAGGCGACCCCCGCGCCGTGACCTTCGCCAGGCTGGGGTGGAACGCGGCTCAGCGATCGGTCTCGAAGTCAGGCGTCACCATCGCGGGCGCGCGGCGCCACCCATCCGAGGCCCTTCCAGGGCCCGGTTCGGGGCTGGGTTGGTGCTATTGCGCCGTCCAGAGCACAGGCGTGGCGGCGGGCAGTTGTCGGAAGGTCTCATAGGCGCGGCGCATGTCGCTTTGGACATAGCTGGGCCGCTCCGTCATCCGGGTCAGCCACCCGGCGACGCGGGGCGCGGCCTTCAGCAGGGCGGCGCCCTCCGGGGTTCGACCGAAGAACAGCAGGTGCGGGAGCAGGAAGGCGTCCGCCAGGGTCAGCCGGTCGCCCACCAGGTAGCCGTCGTCACCGACAGCGTCGTCGATCTGGCGGATCTGCGCCAATAACGGCGCGCGCGCTGACTGGAGGAAGGCTGCGTCGGTGTCGAACCCCCAGGCTGGCCGCACCAGCCGCTCCTTCACGAAGCGGTTCATGACCGGGAACACATAGGCGTTGACGATGCTGATCCAGCGCAGGACATGCGCCTGGCCCAGGGGATCGGCCGGTTGCAGGGCAGGGCCGGGGAAGGCGCGGTCGATATAGTGCGCGATCGCCAGGGTCTCGTAGAGCACCACCTGGTCATGCTGGAGCACCGGCATCTTGCCGAATGGGTTCAGCCGCAGGTGGGCCTCAGACCCCAGCTCCAGAGGCTCGAGGCGGTACTCGACCCCCTTCTCGTCTGCCACCTGCATGGCGGTCCAGAGATAGGCGCTGTCGGCCATCGAGTGGAACGTGATCGTGGCCATCGCCCGCCTCTCCGAGCCGAACCCTCGCCGAGCGGATCGTGACCCGTCTCAGGTGGCCATGCGCGCCAGGGCGCAACGGTTGGCGATGCGGAACTCGCGGGCGCCGGTGAATTCGACCACCAGGGCGCCCTGCAGCTGAGTCAGCATCCGCGAGACCGTCTCGATCGTCAGGCCCAGATAGTCGGCCATATCCTGGCGACCCATGGGCAGGTTCACCGTTCCCGCGGGCCGCCGGTCGGCCAGGCCCATCAGGAAGCTGGCCACACGCTCGCACGCGGTCTTGCGTCCGAGCAGGAGCAGGTGCTCCTGGGTCCGTTCGAGTTCCCGGTTGGTCGCGGCCCAGAGCAGGTTTTGAAAGGCCTCCTCGCCCGCCGCCGCCCGCAGCGCGGACGCCTTCAGCACCAGAATGACGCAGTCGCCGACCGCTTCGGCGGCGTAGCGATGGGTGGGGCCGGCCTCGATGCCGAACAGGTCGTCGGCGTCATAGAAATCGCCGATCTGGCGGCGCCCGTCGCTCAGCAGCCGTGAGG
Organism: Phenylobacterium ferrooxidans; assembly: GCF_042714595.1. NCBI lineage: Bacteria > Pseudomonadati > Pseudomonadota > Alphaproteobacteria > Caulobacterales > Caulobacteraceae > Phenylobacterium > Phenylobacterium ferrooxidans. The sequence continues at coordinate 7,627 of NZ_JAOTJD010000071.1, forward strand.
TGCGAACCGCGCCCGAGATGACCCGGTAGATCAAGTCGGCGTCCTCGTCCTGGCCGTAGATTTCCTCGTCCTTGGCGAAGGCCATTCGCACGCCCATCTGCCACATCAGGTCCGCGGCCTCCGTTTGCGGGCGGGCCATCAGTCCAGCGTAGCTTGCGCGGGCGGTTTGGATTTGGGTCTGGACGGCGCTCATCGATCGTCTCCGGGTTTGATGTCGAAATGGCTACGCTTCACGGGTGAGCGGCGAAATTCGGGAGCGTCCCCTAAGTAGATCTACGGAGGCGCGCTGATAGCGGCGACCCAGGTCTGTTCGTCCTGGAAGATCGGAGCATCGGCGCCCCACTTGATCGATCGCAAAGCCATGGACGCGCCGCCGGGCGAAAGTGAGCGGAATCAGAAGGAAGCCGCCATGTCCAAGTCGATCACCAAGACCGTCGCCAGCACTGTTGATGAGGCCCTTGAGGACGTCATGCACGAATTGAAGCGCGCCGCCCGAGACGTCGGCGGAGACATCGAGGACTCCATCGCCAAGGCGTCGGAAGCGCTCAACCGCGCCGCCCATGCCCTGGCTGACGAGGCGCGCGACCGTTCGGTCAGCCTCGTCCAGGCCACGGCGGACGAAGCCAAGCGCCATCCAGTCGCCACCGCTGCTGCGATCGCCACAGCGGCGGCCGCCTTGGTGGGTCTCGTGGTGGCCGCGCGCCGCACCAAGACCTAGGAAACGATCATCCCGCTTCCAGTCGACCCAGAGCTGCTGCCGGGGTTCCTCCTGGCGGTGGCCCTCGTCGAGCTGACCCCAGGCCCCAACATGGGGTATTTGACCATCGTCGCCTCGAGATGGGGCCGACCCGCCGGGCTAATGACCGTGGCGGGGGTCACCCTGGGGCTCACCGTCTACATGCTGGCCGCCGTGGCCGGTCTGGGCGCGATCGTCATGCGCGTCGCCTGGCTCTACGCGCTCTTGCAGTGGGCGGGTGTTGGATTTCTCCTGTGGCTCGCCTTCGAGGCCTGGCGCGGTGGGCCCGCGCCTCGGCCGGGCCACCAGGCGGAGCCGCCGGCCCGGGGGCGTCTGTTCGCCCGCGGCCTGATCGCCAACCTGCTCAATCCCAAGGCCGCCGTGTTCTACGTCGCCCTGTTGCCGGGCTTCACCAACCCGGCCCGCGGTGACCCTGCCATCCAGGCCCTGGCCCTGGGCGCGATCCATGTTGTTGTCAGCATCACGATCCACACCGCCATCGTGCTGGCCGCCGGGAGCGTGAGCTTGGCCCGATGGGAGACGCCCAACCTCCGGCGCCGTCTCGACCGGGGTGTCGCCGTCGGCCTGGCGCTGATTGCGTTATGGCTCGGCTGGGAGACGTTCCAGTCTACCTGACTTCTTCGTCAGTCCTCGATCGGGAAGGGCGCCACTCTGGCCTTGAGGGTCACCGGCGGATCGTCCGCCGGCGCGGCTTTCTGGCTGGCCGGCGGGCGGCGCCGATGGGCCGGCCAGAACACCGCGGCCAGCGCTCCCAGGGCCGCCATGACGAAACCGACGCTCTCGCGGATCGGGTGAAGGGGTGGGCGGTCGCTGACATCCTGAGGAGGCATGGACTTCTTCCTGGGCTCTGAGCCCCAGCGTGCAGGCCAAGGCGGCGTGCGACACGGGCTCACTATCGGATATCAATGGGACAGGAGGACCGGGACCTGAGCGTGGCGAAGCATGTGCTCGGTCGCGCCGCCCAGGACCATCTCCCGCAGCCGCGAGTGGCCATAGGCGCCCATGACCAGCAGGTCTGGCCGCGTCTCGCCGAGATATCCATCCAAGGTCTCGCCGATCCCGTGTCCATCGGTCTCGACGTAGTCGATGGCCGTCTCGATTCCGTGTGTCTGCAGGTGACGGGCCGCGTCCTGCGCCAGGCCGCCGACCGCTGAGGCCTTCTCATTGAGAATGGTGAGAACCCGCACCCGACGCATGCCCCGCAGGATCGGCAGGGCGTCGGCCATGGCCCGGGCTGCGGGAACCCCGCCGTCCCATGCGACCACAGCCACGCCATCGGTGAGCTTGGGAGCGGCGGGAATCTCGCTGCGCATCAGCAGCACCGGGCGGCCTGAGTTGAAGATCACGGTCTCGGCCACCTCCTTCTGGCCATCCAGGGCGGCGCTTATCGGTACAATGCAAAGGTCGCGGGCCCGGGCCTTGCGGGCGACATGAAGCGCGAAGTCCGGCAACCCGGCGGTTTCGAGAAGCGTGCCGCGGAAGACGCCGGTGTCCTCCGCGCGCTTCTTGAAACGCTCCAGGACGTGATTGCAGGCGGCCAGGCTGCGGGCCTCCTCCTCGCGCGCGAGATCGGTCAGACCGATCAGGCGCTCGGCGAGGATGTTGCTCCTCACCGGGATCGAGAGGCGCAGCGCCAGCGCGGTGAGTTGCCCACCCAGGCGGGCGGCCAGGCCCACGGCCGCATCAATGGCGGCGTCGGGGGTCGGCTCCGGATAGGTGTCGAGATGAAGCAGAATGTCTTGCAGGCTCATGGGGCGCTCCAGGGATGTGAGGTCAGCATGACCCAGTCCCGAGGCCCCGCCTTGACCTAGCGCAACCGCCGACCTGGCGAAGGCCAGGCGAGCAGGACAAGAGGTATCACGGCTGCGACGCCGACAAGGGCCAGACCCAAGAGGCCCACCGGGGTGAAGAACCGGCTCAAGGCTTCCCGGTGATCGGGCGCCAGGAGCGCGCCGGCCACCTCGCCCATCAGCACGACGCAGGCGCCGGTCAGCCCGATGGCCGCACGCCCCACCGGCCGGTGGCTGATCAGGTTCAGTCTCTCCATCCAGCGGACGGTGAGGACCATGACCGCGGTGAGGAGCGGCGCTTCAAGGCCGACAGCGGCGAGCGGGCCAATCAGGGGGGCCACGACCATGACCCGCAGAGGCCCGAGTATCCATCCGCCGGCCAACAGGGCCAAGCCATAGAGGACTCCTAGCGTCCAGCTTGGCCAAGAGGGGCGGGGGGGACTGGGCTCCACCTCAGCGTCCTGGCCGGACGCCCGCGCCCAGCGGACAGGCGTACTCGGCCTCCACCGCCTGGCGGATGGCGTCGGCGGCGGCCTGCGGCCGGTTTGCGCGATCACGGCCCAGCCGCAGCAGCAGGGCCGTCTGCACGGCTTCGGCAGAGAGGTTCGCTGGAGGACAGATGGTGCGCCGCGTCGCGGGACGCCGCGCCTGGCCGGCCAGCAATTGATCCACCGCGCCCACAAGGTAGCCGAGGCACAGGGCCGGTGAGTCGTTCTGGGGCGCGCACAGCACCGTCAGGTCCTCGGTGCTGATGAAGCCCTGGACGCTCTGCGGCGCCGGTGGAAGCGCCGTGACCAGCGAGAGGATAAGGAGCCAGCTCATGCGGCGAAGGTAGGGGGACCGCCGCGCCGCGCCTTGATTTCCCGCAATTGACCCAGATCAAGGGCCGTGGCGTCCTCGCGGGGCATTGAAGCCTGGGGCGCGATAAGCCCGGCGAAGCTAAGGGGACCGGTTGCGGCGCGAGATGGTCGAGCGCGCGGCCGGAATTCAAGTCG
>NZ_JAOTJD010000072.1:0-10567 GCF_042714595.1 Phenylobacterium ferrooxidans
GAATGTCGATTGGTCCTAGTCCAACCTCACCGCAGGTGGCTGACCATGTCCGCGCAGCCCGCTGCTGGTGAAGGCGGGCCATTAGCATCCGCACGTCGGCTTCCTCTACGCCGTCGCGACGCATGAGCAGCCGGACGATCGGATCAGCGAGCATTTGGTCGAGGGTGAGTTCACCTTGGCGCATCGTAGTCTCCGCGCCCCCTATTGGCCCCCCCCTCTCGCCAAGGTTCGCTACTCGGGTCGTGTGACAATCCCAGTCGCGACCGCCTCTGCGCCGCCGCCGCAACCACTGACGGGTGCAGGCCGATGACCAAGCGCGCGCCCGCGCGGAGACACTATGCCGAACGCACCGGCTAAAATCACTGCGCCTATTCATGCGGTCTCCGCAGACTTGCCTTCACCGTCCTTGCCCGCGCTATGCCTAACCAGCTTCAACAACGCCAGATTCTGGCGCACCACTCCCCACGGCGATAAGACGTCCAAGGCGTCCCCCATCATCTCCAATTCGGCGACAATGCCCCGCCATCGACCCAGCTTACTGCACTTGCGGACATTGAACACTGTGGGCCAGTCGACCACCACGATGGGCAGGCCTTCCCGCGTGATCAGGTTGTTGATGAACGCCTCCCCGCCCCAGCGCGGTAGGCGCCCCATCGTCTGGATCGCCTCACCGATCAACCGCGCCGGAATGACCCGTTCGCCGGACACGAAGTCCAGGCCGATGAAGCGATAGATGGCGAGGCTGTTGCCTCGCAGGCTGATGCTCACCTGGGCCTTGCCATTGATCACCGGGGCGGCCAGCGCCTGGATGTCGGCGGCGGTGACGCCGGACAGGTCGGCGTCGAGCAACATCAGGTAGTCGCCGCTGGCCGCGGCAATGCCCCTGCTCAGCGCGTAGGTCTTGCCACGGTTGGGAGTGTAGGAGATGACCCGGATGTCGGGGTAACCGCTCAGCACCGCCTCGGTGGCGTCGGTCGAGCCGTCGTTGACGACAATCACCTCGGCCAGCGCCGGATGGCGATAGACGGCATCCAGGATGTGCTGAATCCTGGAGGCCTCATTGTAGGCGCACACAACACAGGAGATGCGCGGGGCCGACGCCAAGCCATCGATCACGATCGGGGCGCGCCAAGTCGTCGCCCGCTGCTCACGTCCGTTGCGCTTGGGAGGCGCATCTGGCCGGTTGCCGGCCAATCCAGCCCAAGGCTCTAGCGCATCAATGCCGTTTTGCTTTTCCTCGTCTTGATCAAAGCCATCGCTTGACGGCGCGGGACGGGCTTCGTTCTCTGGCGTCAATCGAATACTCCTTTCGACTGCGAAACGTCGCGCACCGATCTTGCTCATCACGATTTGGGCCCTCCGCTTCATCATTCCGGTATGCTCAATCTGTGCTGAGGGCGCTTGGCCGTTCGCAGACGACCCGTTCGCCACACCGGCGGCCACCGCGTCGCCTGCACATCCGCATTGCGGCGCCCTCGGGCAGAAGCTTGGCGATTCAACGACCCAATGGCCGAGACGGCCGCCTGCTCCCGTGTCGAAAAGGCGGGGCTGAGGAAGACCGCGCATTGAAAGTAATCTTGCATGAACTCTAGCGTATAACAAGGTCGAGTGTCGAAACCTGCACCCGTTTGTGAAAGAATACATCTATTGTGGCAAAGTAACCCCGAAGAAACCCCCTCATGCCCAGCAGCGTCGCTTTGATTGCGAACTCCAACCAATTTCAGACGTCTGGGCTCGATCTGGTTCTCCGGGGCCGCTCACGACTAGGCGATGGTGTCCTTGGCCTTCCTGGCAATTTCCGCCACTGCCGCTAGCGCCTTGTCGGCGGCGTCCCAGCCCGCCACTGCCGCCTTCTGGGCGGCGTCCCTTGCGGCTTCCGCCGCGTGGATGGCGGATTCCTTACCGGATTGGGCCGCCTGAGTGGCGGCTTCTCCAGCCCTCTCCGCCGCTTCCTCAATCGCGTCAGCCGCCTTGGTGGCTGCTTCCGACGCTTTATTTACGGCGTCGCGGAGGGCTTCCGTGACCTTGCCGACGAGTGTGTTCTCAGCCTCGTCAAGACGGACCTGGGCCGTCTTGAGATTCTCCTGAAGACGAGTTCGCAATGCACTGACCGTCTCTCCGACCTGATCGGTAGTGGCGTGCAGGAACTCCTGGGCATCAGCGACTAAGACCTTCATGTCGATGATGAGTTTGTCTTGGCCTGTGGAACCAGGCGTAGGGGATTCAGTCATGGAATGTCTCTCGATCATTTGTTCAGGAAAGAAGGGACGAACTTCTGCGTGCCTTCACGAGTCGGATCAGAGGCGTTTACTTGGCGGCCTCTCCCGCCTTTTGGGCCGCGTCCTTGGCCGCGACAGCGGCGCGGTCGGCGGCTTCGGCAGCCTTGCGGGCGGCTTCCTTTGCGGCGGCCACCGAATGAGCCCTTGCCTTTCGCTCGGCCTCGGCCGACGCCTTGGCCGCGGCTGCCGTCGCGGCGGTGGCTTCCCCGGCTGCGGTGGCTGCCTTTGCAGTCGAGTCGGCTGCGGCTTGCGCGGCGGTCTTCGAAGACGCACCGGCTTGACGGTAGGCATCTTGCGACTGGCTGGCGGCAAGTTCGGCGGCGGCTTGCGCTTCCTGGGCAGCCTGCCCAGCCGCGGCCCATGCTTCCGCTGACGCCTTACTAACTGCCGCGCGCGTCGTTTCAGCATGGCGCGTGGCGGTCTCAACCGCCGCTACCGCGGCGGTTCGCGCCTTTTCCGCAGCCTCTCTGGCAGCGGTCGCCGCATTTTGGACCTCAGTCTTTGTCGCTTCTGCGGCCTTCTTAGCCGAGTCCACGGGGTTGGGGCCATGGCACCCCGCAACTGCGAATAGCCCGAGTGCTGTGGAAGCAATTAGTAGATTGCTCAGAGTCATAACCTACGTCATTCTGCAAGAAGTTGAAACAGTTACTGATTATTACTCGTGGAAGGTCTGAGATAATCTTTGCGTCAAATCAATCTTGACCAGAAGTTCCGAGTTTCGATGAAGAATTTCACATTGAACGCCCCGCTCATTCGCGTCGGTCCGCCCTGACGGCTTGCAGCCAGGCCGCCCCCCGCGCGGAAGCCGACAGCAGGTGGTGGTACAGGACCGGTACGAGCAGGAGGGTGAGCAAGGTGGCGATCAGCGCCCCGCTCATGAGCGTCAGTCCGAGCCCTTCAAGAAGCGGGTCAAAGAGCAGTACGCCGTCCCCCAGGATCACCGTCGCGGCGGTAAGCAGGATCGGCCGCGCCCGCACAGCGCCGGCCTCGAGAACAGCGTCCCGCAGCGACGCGCCGGCCTCCACGCGCGCGTTGGCGAAATCGATCAGAAGGATCGAATTGCGCACCAGGATTCCGGCCAGGGCGATCAGGCCGATCATCCCCGTGCCCGACAGGAACATGCCGACCAGGGCGTGGGCGGGAAGCACGCCAATCAGGGTCAGCGGGATCGGCGTCATGATGACGAGGGGGACGAGGAACGACCGGAACCACCCCACGAGAAGGAGGTAGATGATGACCAGGGCGCCCAGGAAGGCGACGCCCAGGTCGCGGAATAGTTCATAGGTGGTGGTCCATTCACCCGCCCAGGCCACGACGTAGCGCGCGGTGTCGGCGGGGGCGCCCGTCCAGGCAATACGAGGGTGGACCCCGTCGAGCGTGACGAGCCGTCTGATCCGAGAATTCAGATCGAGAGCGGCGTAGAGCGGCGCCATGCGCGACCCCACGGTCTCGCCTGTGACGAAGATCACCGGCAGAAGGTCCTTACGATAGATCGCGGCCTCCGTCTGATCGCGCTCCAGCCGCGCCACGTCCGACAGGGGGACCGACTTGCCCGCCGCGTTGGTGACGGAGAGCGAGGCGAGATCCTCGATGCGGCTGCGATCGCTCAGCGCCAGCCGCACGGTCACCGGGACTGGTTCGCGCTCGTCCGGCAGCCGCGCCTGCGCGGCGCGCTCTCCCGCTACCTCCGCGCCCACCGTCTGCGCGACCTCCTCGGTCGTGACCCCATGCAGTGCGGCCTTCTGGGGGTCGACTTCGATCCGCACGCGAGGCGCGCCTGGCCTGGCGGACCAATCGACATCCGCAACGCCGGCCGTATGCGCGAACGCCTGCCGCACCTGCCGGGCCAGGTCGAGACGGCCCGCGGCGTCCGGCCCGTAGACCTCCGCCACCAGCGTGGCCTGGACAGGGGGGCCTGGCGGCGCCTCCGCCACGGTGAAGGTCGCCCCATAGGGTGTCAGCGCTCGCCGCAGCTCAGGGCGAACATCCTGGGCCAAGTCATGGCTTCGGCGTTTCCGCTCGGAGGCGGCAACAAGCTGGATTTGAATTTCGGCCTGGTGGGAGCCGGACCGAAGCGTGTAGTGGCGCGCCAGCCCCTGGAAGGTGGCCGGGCCGGCGACGCCGACATAGGTCTGAAAGCCCTTCACCTCGGCGACGGTGCGCAGGTAGGCGGTTACGTCGGAGGCCGCCTGGGCAGTGGTTTCCAGGGACGCCCCGGCCGGCAGGTCGATGATCACCGCCATCTCATCGACGTCGGTGTTGGGCAGCAGTTTCACGCGTGCCCCGCCCACCGCCGCCAGTCCCACGGCCGCGATGAGAGCCGCCACCACGCCGGCGTACAACAGCCAGCGGCGCTTGGGCCGGTCGAGGAAGGAGCCCACGCCCTTCTGGTACCAAGCGCCAAGGCCCGCGCCCCAGGTCGGCTTCGCGCCATGGGAGTCAGGCCGGGCGAGATGTTTGCCACGCAACATCCGGTAGGCGAGGTAGGGCGTGACGGTCAGCGCCACCACCAGGGAATAGAGCATGGCGATGGAGGCGCCGATGGGCAGGGGGCGCAGGTACTGCCCCACCATACCGGTGACGAACGCGGCAGGAAGCAGGGCGGCGATGACCGTAAGGGTGGCCAGAATGGTGGGGTTGCCCACCTCGTTGACCGCGACCAGGGCGGCCTGCACGCTTCGTTCACCGCCCGATTCAAATCGCCGGTGAATATTCTCGATGATGACGATGGCGTCGTCCACGAGGATGCCGATGGCGAAGATCATCGCCGCGAGGGTGATGCGGTTCAGGGTGAAGCCGGTCAGGTTGTAGACCAAAGGCACCAGCGCTAGGGTGACAGGGATCACCACCGCGACGATCAGCGCCTCGCGCCAGCCCAGGGCCACCGCGACCAACACCACCACAATCCCGGTGGCCAAGAGCATGTGCAGCAGCAGGTCGGAGACCCGCTCCGTGGCTGTCTTGCCCGCATCCCGAGTCGTCTCGACGTGAACATCGGAAGGAATCAGCGGCCCGCGCAATGAGGCTATACGCTTGAGAACCTGCGCGTTCAGCGTCGCCGCATTGGCGCCCCGCACCTTGGTGACGGCGATCGTGACAGCGGCTCGATCCTGACCGCCAGCGTCCCGGCCTCCCTGGAAGATGTAGTTCGAGCGCTCAGGCGCCCCATCGACCACTGTGGCGATGTCGCGCAAGTACACCGGCCCCGCGGCGCCGGTGGCCACCACGAGTCCCGCCACGTCATCTGGTGTTTTCAGAAAGCCGCCAACCTCGACCCTGAGAACCGTGGCGCCCTGAATCGAACCGGCGGGTCGCCGCAGGTTGGCGCCCTGGATCGCCCGCACCACCTGCGACGGAGATAGTCCGCGCGCGCCCAGCCGTGTCGGGTCAAGCCGCACCTGGATTTCACGGCTGGAGCCGCCGATGACGGTGGCCCCGCTGACTTGCGGAATGTCTTCAAGGGAGACCGCCACCTCTGCGGCGAGCCGGCGGAGCGCGTAGCCATCGTCCTGTCCGTCCCAAAGCGTGAGCGTGAGAACGGGTACGTCCTCGATCCCTCGCGTCTTGACTAAGGGCGGCTGCGCGCCGGACGGCATCTGATCTGTGTTGGACGCGAGCCGATCGTACAACTGGGTGAGGGCGGTTTCGCGATCGACGCCGTCGCGGAATTCGACGCTGAGCATTGCGCTGTCCGGCTCCGCGGCGCTGACGACATGCTTCACCGTTGGAATTTCGCGGATCAGGGCGGCCGTGGGCCTGGCGATCCGTTGGTCAACCTCCTGGCTGGTGGCTCCCGGATAGGCGATGAACACGTCGGCGGCGGGAGACTTGATCGTCGGCTCTTCCTCCTTGGGCGTCGCGATCACCGCGTACAGCCCCAGCGCTAGCGATGCGATGATCAGCAGCGGTGTCAGTTTGGAGTCTATGAAGAACCGCGCGAGGCGACCGGAGAAGCCCAGCGGCGGCGGCATCACCTGATCTCCGGTCCGGGCGCCACGGCTTGGCCATCCGAAAGACGCCGAACCTGCGGGCCGACCACGACCTGCTCGCCCGCTTCTAGCCCAGACTGAACTTCGACGAAGCGACCGTCCGCCGGACCGAGGCTGATCCAACGCAACCGCGCGCGGCCATGGTCGATCACGAAGACGCCCGTCAGCTGGCCTCGCCGCAAAATAGCGTCATCAGAAACCAAACGGCGTGAACCCGGCGCGCCGGCCGAGGGAAGCCGCACGCGCGCGCTCATGCCGGACAGGATTGTATGATCGGAATTGTCCAGCAGAAGCCGCACTCTGAAGCCGGGCGCGCCGGGATCTCCCGACGGCAGCACCGCCTCCACCACACCCGGTTCGGGGAGGTCGTGGCCCGGCAGTTCAACGAGCAGGCGATCACCCTTGCGCAGGCGGCTCGCCACGTCCTCGCCGACGCTCGCGACCACGCGCATCTGGGACAGGTCTTCGATCACGAAGAGCGACTGCCCCGGGGTGACCAAGTTTCCTGTCTCGACGGTCTTGCGGACGATGACTCCGGCGAAGGGCGCGCGAACCTGGCTGTAGGCGGCATTCGCCTCCACCTCCCGGACCGTCCCGCTGGCTGTGTCCAGGCTGGCTCGCGCCCGCGCCATCGTCGCCCGCGCCTGGTCCAGCCGGGCCCGCGGCAGAAACCCCTTGGCGTAGAGTGTCTCCATGCGGGCAAGATCGCCCGAAGCTTCCGCGACACCAGCCTGCGCCTCACGCACGCTCGCAAAGGCTTGGGCCCCGCGCGCCTCCAGATCCCGGGCATCAATGCTGACCAGCACCTGCCCCGCTCTCACACGGTCACCCTCGTCAAAGCGCGCGGCGGTGACCACGCCGGTCAGCCGACTACCAGGACTGGCGCTGCGGATCGGCTGCACGACTCCGGTCGCGGTGACGGTGCGTCCGGCCATATCTTGCCGGACGCGAGCGACGGAGACCACCATCGGGGCGCCGGCCCGGCCCGCCTGGCTAGCCTGGGAGTGACCGGCCTCTCCGCTGCCGCAGCCCGCGGTCGTCATCGAAAGCAGGCTCACGCCAACCAGCGCCAGGGCTTGCGCCGCCGCCAGGCACCGTCCATCGCGCAAGGCCGGCGCGTTCCCCCGCGCGCGGGACGCCCATGGGGCGACCGGCAAAATCGGATGGCCAGAGAGGTTCAGCATGTCTATGCGCATCCGAGGCGGTTGCGATCCGACGGGGCCTTAAGTTATTAATCGTACGATCAATAACTAGGTAACGGGGGGGACTGAGTCAAGCCATGCCAGGACCGAGGGCGTCAGAGGCTGAACGCAAGGAGCAGATTCTTGAGGCCGCCTTGCAGGTGGCGACGCGTGAAGGGCTTGAGAACCTCTCAACGCGGAAAGTGGCGGCTGAGGCGGGGCTCAGCCAAGGATTGGTCTTCTTTCACTTCGAGAGCAGGGACACCCTTCTCCTCGCACTGCTGGGGCGACTGCTTGAACGCACCGCGGTGCCGCAGGTGGACTCCGAATTTCTTCAGATAGCAGCGCCGGCGCAGCGGCTTGCCGAACTCCTTAGACGCGACGTCGCGCGGTTCCTGCGGGAGAGAACCAGCGTGCAGCTGTTTTTCGACTATTGGGTCATGGGCGCCCATAACCCGCCGGTCAGGGACCTCATCCGTCAGGCGCTCGCTAAGTACCGCAAGGCATACGAGCCTATCGCCGAAGCGATGGCGTTGGACCGGAAGGAGAGGCTCCCAGCTCTCAATCCTCAAGGACTTACGGCGGTCATGGTGAGCCTCATTCAAGGGTGTGCGGTGCAGGCGGTCATCGACCCGGACGGGTTCGACCTGGATCAGTTCACGAGCACCGCGGAAGACCTGCTGGACCTGTTGAAATAGCCATTGCGGCCTTGAGCCGTGGCGAGCCCGATGTTGGTGGCGATCGACGCCACATCAACGTCACGCAGCCGCCCCCCGCACGTTTTTGGCGTTCATTACTTGGAAATGCCTTAGCAGGCTGTTGAAGAAGTCGGTGGCGGCGTTGAACTTGGCATGATTCACTCTGTGTGAGGTTGCGGAGGTGATTTCATGCGCGGGTCGGACCTACGATATGGATCGCTGTTTTCCTACGTGGACCTGGAGTCCCGGGTTCGTGGCGATCCTCCTCTCCGCTCGATCCGGGAGATCGCCAACGCGGCGCTGACGGCGCTGAGCGATGACTTCGCGGCGCTGTATCCGCCCCGGCTCGGGCGGCCGTCCGTGGCGCCGGAGCGGTTGCTGCGGGCGATGCTGTTGCAGGCCTTCTACGGCATTCGCTCGGAGCGCCAGCTGATGGAGCGGATGGAGTTCGACCTGCTGTTCCGCTGGTTCGTGGGGTTGGGCGTGGACGACGCGGCCTGGGACCATTCCAGCTTCACCACCAACCGGGACCGGCTGCTGGAGGGCGAGATCGCGGCGAAGTTTCTGGCCGCGGTGTTGGCGCAGCCGCGGGTCAAGCGGCTGTTGTCGAGCGACCACTTCTCGGTCGATGGCACGCTGATCGAGGCCTGGGCCTCGATGAAGAGCTTCCGGCGCAAGGACGGAACCGATCAGGACGGCGACGGCCCGGGCCGCAACGCCGAACGCAGCTTCCATGGCGAGACGCGGTCCAACGAGACCCACGAGAGCACCACCGATCCCCAGGCGCGGCTCTATCGCAAGGGCGACGGCCAGCCGGCCCGGCTCTGCTACATGGGTCATGCGCTGATGGAGAACCGCCACGGCCTGGCCGTCGGCGGCGGCGTCACCCAGGCCACCGGCAAGGCCGAACGCGAGGCGGCGCTGGCGCTGGTGGACGCGGGGCCTGGCCGTTCGCGGCGACGCATCACCCTGGGCGCGGACAAGGCCCATGACGTGACCCCGTTCGTCGAGGATCTGAGGGAGCGCCGGGTCACCCCGCACATCGCCATCAATGGCCATCTCACCAAGACCGGCAAGCGCCGCAAGACCGCCATCGACAGCCGAACCACTCGCCACGCCGGCTACGCCGTCAGCCAGCGTTGTCGAAAGCGTATCGAAGAGGTGTTCGGCTGGCTCAAGAGCGCCGCCGGCATGGCCAAGACCCGGTTCCGGGGACAACCCCGCGTCGATGCCGCCTTCACCCTGGGGCTGGCGGCCTACAATCTGATCCGACTCCCAAAGCTACTGGCCGCCACATGACCGAAATGACCACCCCAGCCGCCGCATACTGATCAAACACCGGACCTCCAGCGCCACCCAAGGCGCCATTCCAGGTCAAATCACCCCGCACCACCACAAGAACCGACTGAAAGTCGCTCTCGTCGGCACTTCTTCAACAGCCTGCTAGAGCGTTTTCTGCGCCGAACCGGCATCCACTTCGGCGGAAAACGCTCAAGCGCCGCATAGCGCACGTCCAACACCACCGCGCCCGTGCCCGCCGCCCGCCCGAACGGCCGCTCGATGGCGCGCGGCCATGGCCACCAGCCGCTCGCCAAGCCCCAACGCCTGAAGCACCGCCAGGCCCGTCGGCTGGATCATCAGTCCCGACCCGAGGGGCTGGGCGACCGCGAAGCGCTCATAGACGGTGACCTCATGGCCATCCCGGGCCAGCAGCAGCGCCGCCGCCATCCACGCCGGCCCGCATCCCGCCACCGCGATCTTCAAAGGCTCATTCCCACCCTGCACGACGCCCGCAAGGTTGCGGTGCGCCGCCCGCTCGCGCAATCGTGCCCCACGGCCCTTCTCTTCATCACCCACCCCGAAGTCGTGGTCGACTCGGCCGTCCCGGTTCCCAACTGTGGCCTTTCCGACAAGGGCCGCGCCCACATGGCGGCCTTCGCGGCGCCGGACACCACGGCGAACGTCAAGGCCGTCTGGTCCAGCGGCGCGGCCAAGGCGCTCAAGGCCGCCGCCATCCTGGCCGGCCACCTTGGGCTGACGCTGCGGGTGGACGAGGCCCCGCACGAGAACGACCGCTCGGCCACCGGCTTCCTGCCTCCCGACCAATTCGAAAACCTCGCCGACGCCTTCTTCGCGTCACCGCAGGACAGCGTCCGCGGCTGGGACCGGGCGATAGACGCGCAAGGACGCGTGGTGGCGGTGCTCGAACGCTGCCTCGCCGCCGCGCCCTCGGAGGGCGACATGGCCGTCGTCGCCCCACGGCGGCGTCGGAACCCTGGCCCTCCGCCGCTATCTGGGCGTGGCCATCGACCGGTCCTACGACCAGCCCTTCCAGGGCCACTACTGGACCTTGGACGGCGGCCGGGCTCTGCACCGGTGGAAGAGCATCGCGGCGCGGTGGGCTAGGAGCTGTGGACTCT
>NZ_JAOTJD010000073.1:0-9011 GCF_042714595.1 Phenylobacterium ferrooxidans
CTTCATCGACGGCCCCAAGGCTGCTGCGTCGATGCTAGATTCTAAGCTGCTTCGCCGTTTTTACACAGCCTGGACCCGTAGCGGTCGTTGGGACAGTCGCGTAGCCTCGCCAAATGCGCGAGTGGCTCCAAGACATTCCCGAGCAGATTTTGACCGATAGGCTTCTGATCCGACCGCATCGCCAGGGTGATGGGAGGGCGCTCCACGACGCCATCATCGATAGCTTGGCCGATCTGCGCCGTTGGCCAGCCGCGATGGGTTGGTCGTTGGGTGACCAGTCCGCTCAAGGGTCGGAAGAGTTCTGTCGGGCCTGCAGCGCGGCCTTCTCCCGGCGAGCCGATTTCCCGCTACTCATCACCCTACGCGATAGCGGAACGATAGTCGGTTCAAGCGGCCTGCACCGTCCCGACTGGAGCGTTCCAAAACTGGAGATTGGATGGTGGGGCCGGTCCACTTACTCCAAACGAGGCTTAATAACTGAAGCTGTGGCGGCGATTTTGGAATTTGCGTTCGTTCATCTGCGAGCTCGACGCGTATTTGCTCTGCCTGACGACCAGAACGACGCCAGCTGGCGTATCTGCGAGCGAGTTGGAATGAGCTACGAGGGTCTGATGAAGCATGAGCGCGCGGAACCTGACGGCACGCTCAGGAACACCCGGCTCTACGCCATGGTTCGGTGAGGACCGGTTTCCAGCCCTAGCTGACATTCTCCGGGTTGGCTTCGGGACGGTGAGAGTTGGGTCTGAGATTCGTCGGAGCGGCAACGACCGCACGCGACCCGTTGCGGAGGTTAACAACATTGCCCTGGTTAGGTACGCGTCGTTGGAGGAAGTTGCATTTCCTACCCACGCTGAACGTTGGGAAGTGGCCGTGGAACTGTTGAGCGTGCCTCACGCCGATCTGTCTCGCAGCCTGCGACCCAAGGTTCAGGCGCTGTTGGCGATGGCATTTCCCGATCTGGAGGGCGACTACTACAAGGGTCCGGTTCCGGATCGCCTCTTCATATGCTGTGACGACTCCCAGCCCGTCGCCCATTTGGCCGCCTACAGGCGAACAGCGAAAGCCGACGACAAGGACTGCCTCATCGGGATGATCGGAGGGGTGGCTGTCTCTCCTACGCATAGGAGAAAGGGCCTATCCAAGCTGCTCATCCACGAGGCCCACCAGTTCTTCCGATCCGAAGGGATTAGCCACACGATACTTTTCGCATTCGAACCAACGATATACGCCTCCTCTGGATACGAGCTTATGACGAACCCGGTGAGATTCGTTGAAGCTGGCGAGGAGCGTCAGTTCGTCTACCGGGGGAGTATGATTGCGCACCTTGATGGGTCTGTTTGGTCGGTCGGTCTTCTAGACCTCCAGGGTGAAGTGGTCTGACCCCGCACGACCGCTCCCCACCCATTACTGACCCTCTCAGGGTCTGGTTCGGGGTTGGACAGCATTCGACAGCGTCCACCCCACTGGAAGTTCTCTGAGACCTTGCGCACAGCAGCTTTCTGGGCGCCCCGGCAGCCTTGCTAAGACGTTGGGGCGGTGATGGGTTTAGCGTCCTCCCAGCGGTAGGGGAGCACGTCCGGGCTGACCTGAACCTCGGTGGTAAACTTGAACGGGTACTTGGTCCCGCTCGGGTAGACGAGCTCGACGAAATAGGCGGTGAACC
Source organism: Phenylobacterium ferrooxidans (assembly GCF_042714595.1). Classification (NCBI taxonomy): domain Bacteria; kingdom Pseudomonadati; phylum Pseudomonadota; class Alphaproteobacteria; order Caulobacterales; family Caulobacteraceae; genus Phenylobacterium; species Phenylobacterium ferrooxidans. The sequence continues at coordinate 1,664 of NZ_JAOTJD010000073.1, forward strand.
CCGACTTAAGCTGCGCCGGGAGGCCCACGTAGCTGCCGTCCTTCTGAGGCTGCAGGCGAGTGGCGGTGAAGGCCTTGCCGATACTGTCGACGCGGAAGTCGCGGGCCTTCGGATTGGTCCCCTGCCAGAGGAAAACTTCCATCGGCTTGACGGCCGAGCGCACCACGATCGCACCATCCTTGCGCACCCCCCACCGGTAGCTGGGGATCGGTCGATTGCGGATTACCGCGTCGTGGAAGGCGGTGATGCTTTCCATGATGTCGGTGCCGGCGGTGGAGTGTTTGGAGTTGGGGATCATCCGCAGCCGCTTGGGCTCGGCGACCTTGTAGTAGCCGAAGCGGGTGTTGTCGGGCGGGAAGTACTCGTCGCCCACAGCGTTGATGACGAACTTCGGGATCCGCATCTGCGGGCGGTCCTGATAGTTGATCGGGTCTTCAATGAGGTTCACGCCCCGGAGCCCAGGCTTGCCGATCATTCCGGGGATCAGGCCGTAGTGGACGTAGTCGCCGAGTGCCGGCGAGAAATAGCCCATGGCTCGCCAGTGGTGGATAGCGGTAGCGTCGACATTCAGCACGTTGATGACGATAGGCACGATGCCGATGACGCGCCGGTCAACCGCCCCGACCAGCCAGGTGGTCCAGCCGCGCTTGGACCCGCCGGCCACGACGAAGCCATTTAGCTTCATGCGACCGCCGGCGTCGCTCGCCAGGTACTGCTGGGCCGCGGTCATCGCCTGGGTCCCGCTCTTCACCATCGGCAGGCGGAGCAGCTGGTTCGGGTCGCGCGTCTTGGCGTAGCGCGCCTGAAGGTAGGCGATGATCTCGTCCTCGACATGATCTTTGGGCTCATCGGAAAAGCGCAGCGGCTGGTTCGGCACGTCGTCCAGCTCGACGACCACCGAGCTGGTTTCCACCGCCAGCTTGGCGAAGCGATCGACGGCTTTGGTGGGTGCGGCGTCGCCCTTGTCGCCCCCGGTGATGTAAAGGAAGCCCTTGTCGCTCGTGACCTTGTCGGGGACGATCACCGTCACCCAGTGTTTCCAGAGGTCCTGTCCGGGCAGCATGGTCTCGGTGGTCCAGCTCTGGGAGGTCATCTCCAGGACAGCGCCGTGGTATCCGGGCCCCGAGATTGGCCCGACCACCTTCCAGCCGAAGCTCGGCTCCGGCTTGGCGACGTAGGCGTCGAGCGCATTGGGGCCCTTGGCGACGGCGGCCGGAGCCGCGGCCAACGCAGCGGCGGCGATCACGCCACCCAGCAGCTTGAGCAAATTCATCGAGAACCTCCCATGGACCTTTCGACGGTCCTTGGGCGGAACACTGTCACAGGCGAGCGGCTGGTGTCCGCAGGCAATCGGTTTTGCTCCCGCTTTTGCGTGACGCGGCGCGCCTCCCTCTTCGCATAGCACCGGCTGTCAGAGGCCGCATCGGGATCCCGTTTGTGCGGGCGGACGAGTGCCCGCTCCCCACCCTTCTCGGACCCTAAGCACGTCCGCTTCCCGCCCCCGAAGCCCTCGTCCCGAGTGGTGCTTGATGGCGGCGGGCTTCCGGAATGGACTTTCTGGGGGTAGCTTCGATAGGTAGAGGTAGCCGCCGCGCTCCGCGCGCCCTGCCGGGAGCCGCATGCCTCAAGATTTCTTCCGACACCCCGCGTGGCGAGGCTACCTGCTGGCCCTCCTCGCCTGGGGTGTCGCCTTCGCCTTGCGCTTCGGGCTGGCGCCCTGGTTCCCGCCGGGCTTTCCCTACCTGACCTTCTTCCCGGCCGTGGTGCTGGTGGCCTACTATGCCGGCCTGCGGCCTGCGATCCTGACCGCCACACTGTCTGGCCTGGCCGCCTGGTGGTTCTGGATCGGTCCGCCAGGCTTTGACATCGGCGTCGCCACCCTGGTCGCCCTGGGCTTTTACATCTTCGTCGCGGCGGTCGACATCTTCTTCATCGTCGGCATGGACGGCGCGTCGCGGCGGCTGTCCCGCGAGGTCGAGCGCAACGCCGCCCTCGCGGAGAGCCGCGACATCCTGCTGCGGGAAGTGCAGCACCGGGTCTCCAACAATATCCAGGTGGTGAGTGCGCTGCTGAGCCTGGAAGCGCGCGCCTCGACCGATCCGGGCGCCCGCAAGGCCTTGGCCGACGCCTCTGCGCGCACCGCCCTGGTCGCCCAGATCCAGCGAAGCCTGGCTGACGCCGAGCGCCAGGCCACCGCCTTTGAGTTCCTGGCGCGCTCCATCGTCGATGACGCGCTCAAGGCGGCCGCCCGCGACGATGTCGCCGTCTCCATCTCCAGCGGCGGGGTGGTGCTGTCGGCCGAGGAAGCCACCCCGGTCGTCCTGATCATGCTGGAATGCGTGAACAATGCCCTGGAGCATGCCTTCCCGGATCGTCCCGGCGAGATCACGATCGATCTGTCCGACGACGGTGCGGTTCGAACCCTGGTCATCGCCGACGACGGCGTGGGCGTCTCCGGAACGGCGACCGCCGAACTCGGGAGTCTGGGTCTCAGGATCATCACCGCGCTGACGCGACAATTGGGCGGTCAATGGTCGCTTCAGCCGGCCGACCCCGGCGCGAGCGCCCGGTTGTCCTGGCCGAGTTCCCCCGCGTCGCGCCAGACCTGACACGCCAGCCGCTGCGAGCGCCCTGCGGAGCAGGGTCGGATAAGGGGTTCTCGCAGGCGAACCCCTTCACGTCATCCCGGCCGCAGCGAAGCGGAGAGCCGGGATCCAGGGGCGGTGCGCGCCGCCCCTGGGTCCCGGATCGGCCTGGCGGCCGTCCGGGATGACGGGAGGGGTTGTGCGGCGAGCGGAGGCTGACCCCTCCCCCGCAAGCTAAGCCTCGCCCTTTCTCGGCATTGCCAGGAACCTGAGCGCAAGGGCCGAGCCGATCAGGGCGATGAACATGGTGAGCGCCATGGGCCGCGCGGTGCCGTCGTGCAGAAGGCCGGTGAGGCCCGAGGCCAGGGCGCCGACGCCGAAGGAGGCGCCGCCCATCAGGGCCGAGACCGAGCCTGCGCGACGGGTGTCGACGTTCAGGGCGCCGGCCATGGTGTTGCCCTGCATGAAGCCGTAGGTCCCCAGCAGGATGAAGAGCATGGGCAGGACCGTCCACGGCCCGCCGATCCCGGTGACGGCGGCGATGGCCAGCAGGGCCCCGGCGGCGACCGAAGCCAGGCTTGCGCGGCTAAGCACCTCATCGGGGGTCGCGCGGCGCAAGGCGTAGCGGTTGATCTGGCTCGATCCGATGACGGCGGCGGCGTTCAGGCCGAAGAGCCACGGGAACTGGGTGGGGGTCGCGCCATAGGTCCCCATCAGCAGCGCCGGCGAGGCGGAGATGTAGGTGAACAGGGTGGCGCCGTTCAGGGCCCCGGCAGGCAGTAGCCTATCAGCCGCCGCTGCTTCAGCAGGGCCATGTAGGCGCCGAAGGGGCTCTCCGACATCGCCTGGGCCAGGGTCTCGGCCGAGCGCGACTCCTTCATCCGCCAGAGGGATGCGCCGCCGACCACCAGGCCGAAGGCGGCCAGGAACCAGAAGTTCAGCCGCCAGACGCCGGCCACCAACAGGGCTGCCCCCAGCAGGGGCGCCAGGATGGGCGCAAGGCCCATGATCAGGGTCATGAGCGACAGCATCCGCGCCGTCTCGGTGTGGTTGAAGCGGTCTCGGACCACGGCGCGGGCCACCACGCCGCCGGCGCAGCCGCCCAGGGCCTGGATGAACCGCGCGCCGATCAGCATCTCCGGGGACGACGCCAGGGCGCAGGCGATGGAGGCCAGGATGTAGATGGCCACCCCCACCACAATGGGCGGACGCCGGCCAAAGCGGTCGGAGGCTGGTCCATAGATGAACTGGCCGATGGCCATGCCGGCGAAGAAGGCCGCCAGCGTTCCCTGGGTCTGGGCCGGGCTGGCGCCAAGATCCGCTCCGATCGCCGGCAGGCTGGAAAGATACATGTCGATGGACATCGGCGCGAAGGCCGTCAGCGATCCCAGCAGGATCACCAAGCCCCACGGGGTTTTCTCCGGGACGTATCGCGCGCGGGGATCGCTCATGGTCCGGTTCTAGCGCGGTTCGGCCGGGTGGGAAGGCTTGCCTTTCCCGACCGGAAGGCCTGCATCATAGGAAGGAACGCACAAGGAACCGCCCATGTCCGCCGCCCTCGACCGACAGATGCCGCCCGTCCAGCACGCCGCCGTCAACGGTATCGACATGGCCTATTACGAGGTCGGGCCGCGCGGCCAGGGTGCGCCGATCATCTTCTGTCATGGGTTCCCGGAACTGGCCTTTTCCTGGCGCCACCAGCTGGCCGCCTGCGAGGCCGCCGGTCGCTGGGCGATCGCGCCGGACCAGCGCGGCTACGGCCTTACGTCCCGGCCCGAGGCGGTCACCGACTACGACATGGAGCATTTGACCGGCGACCTGGTGGGGCTGATGGACCACCTGAAGATCGACAAGGCGGTGTTCTGCGGCCACGACTGGGGCGGCATCATCGTCTGGCAGATGCCGCTGATGCACCCCGACCGCTGCGCCGGCGTCATCGGCCTCAACACCCCCTTCATGCGCAGGTCGCCCTTCGATCCCATCGCCGCCATGCGCATGGCGTTCGGCGAGGACATGTACATCGTCTGGTTCCAGAAGCCGGGCGTCGCTGACGCGGTCCTGGGCGCCGACGTCGACAAGACCATGCGCTTCTTCATGCGCAAGCCTGCGTCGGGCGACGCCATGGACGCCGGGTCCGGCCTGGACATGTCGACCCCGGCCGCAGAGGGCCAGTCGACCTTCGCCTTCGGCGACCTGCTGGACGCCTGGGACAAGTCCGACACCGTCAACCAGCTGCTGAGCCCCGAGGAACTGGCCGCCTTCGTGGAGACCTTCGAGGCCACGGGCTTCACCGGCGGCGTCAACTGGTATCGCAACTTCACCCGCAACTGGGAGCGGTCAGCCGAGCTTCCGACCCGCGTCGACGGCATCCCCTGCCTGATGATCATGGCCGAGAAGGACGTGGTGCTCTCGCCCGCCATGGCCGAAGGAATGGAAGATGTGATCGGTGACTTAGAGAAGGTGCTGGTGAAGGATTCCGGTCACTGGACGCAGCAAGAAAAGCCCAAAGAGGTCAATGACCTCATCCTCGGCTGGATGGATCGCCGCTTCCCGCGTTAGATAGGGATGATGGAACGCAACACCCCGCCGCCCGCCCTCTCCTCCTCCACGAACCGGCGCGGCCTGTTCCCGGAGAGCGAGCCCTTCACCTATGGGTGGATGCCCACCGGCGGCGAGCACGAGATCTTCTACGAGGTGTGCGGCAATCCGGAGGGCAAGCCCTGTGTGATCCTGCACGGCGGCCCCGGCGGGGCGATCAATCCCACCATGCGGCGGTTCTTCAACCCGTCGAAGTGGAAGATGGTGTTGTTCGACCAGCGCGGCTGCGGCAAGTCGCGGCCCAACGCCAGCCTGGACGACAACACCACCTGGTCGCTGATCGACGACATCGAGCGCCTGCGGATCCATCTGGGCGTCGAGAAGTGGACCGTGTTCGGCGGGTCCTGGGGCTCAACCCTGGCGCTCGCCTACGCCATCACCCATCCGCAGCGGGTCGAGGCGCTCGTCCTGCGCGGCGTCTTCCTGCTGACCCAGCGGGAGCTGCGCTGGTTCTACCAGGACGGGGCCAGCTTCCTGTTCCCCGACGCCTGGCAGAAGTTCGTGGCCCCGATCCCGGAGGCCGAGCGCGGAGACATGGTCACCGCCTATCACCGCCGCCTGACCCACACCGACCGCCGCGTCCAGGCCGAGGCCGCCGCGGCCTGGAGCCAGTGGGAGGGCGACACCATCTCCATCCGCGGTCCGGAGGCGAGGCCCTCGAAGTTCAACGAGATCGACTTCGCCATCGCGTTTGCACGGATCGAATGCCACTTCTTCGCCAACAAGGGCTTCTTCAGCGAGGACGGCTGGATCCTGAAGAACATCGGCAAGATTCGCGGCATTCCCGGCTGGATCGTCCAGGGCCGCTTCGACGTGGTCACGCCGATGGAGAGCGCCTGGACCCTCAAGACGGCCTGGCCCGAGGCCCGCTTCGAAGTGGTCTGGGACGCCGGCCACGCCTCGACTGAGCCCGGCATCGTCGATGGCCTGGTGCGGGCGACGGACCAAGCTTTCTCGGTTTAGAGGAAGCTGCCCTTGCCGCTGGTCACTTCCGAGTAGCGGTGGACGCGAACGGCCTGGACCAGGCCAAAGCCGATCATGACGGTGGCCATGACGGTGCCGCCATAGGAGAGCATCGGCATGGGCACGCCCACCACCGGCGCCAGGCCCATCACCATGCCGCCATTGATCATCACATAGAGGGCGAAGGTGGCGGTCACCCCCGCCGTCGCCAGGCGACCGAAGTGGGAGTGGGCCAGGGCCGCGGTGCGCAGGGCCATGAAGATCACCACGGCGTACAGGAACAGCACCGAGAAGCAGCCCACGAAGCCGAACTCCTCGGCCAGGGTCGCGAAGATGAAGTCGGTCTGCTTTTCCGGCAGGAAGTTGAGCTGGCTCTGGGACCCCAGGCCGTAGCCCTTGCCCAGGAAGCCGCCTGAGCCGAGCGCGATCTTCGATTGCAGGATGTGATAGCCGGAACCCGACGGGTCGCTCTCAGGGTCCAGGAAGGTGAAGATGCGTTTGCGCTGGTACTCGTGCAGCACGAACATCACCATCGGCGGCACCGAAACGACCGCCGCCCCGAGGCCCGTGGCGATCACGCGCCAGTCGAGGCCCGCCAGCACCACCACCGCCACACCGGTCATCAGGATCAGCATCGCGGTGCCCAGGTCGGGCTGGTGCGCCACCAGCACGACAGGCGCGGCGATCATCAGGACCGGCACAAGCAACCACCAGGAGAAGCGCGCGTCGTCGGCCGAGATCGAATGGTAGAAGCGCGCCAGGCCCAGCACGATCCCGAGCTTCATCACCTCCGACGGCTGGAAGCTGCCCAGGGGCCCCAGGTCGAGCCACCGCTGCGCGCCCATGCGCGTGTCGCCGACCGCCTCCACCAGGACCAGCAGCACGAGGCCGACCCCATAGAGGGGGTAGGCGATGGCGAACCAGACCCGCAGGTCCACCATTGCCAGGACCACCATCACCACGAAGAGGACGCCGAAGCGGAACAGGTGCGCACCCGCCCAGGGCTCCCAGGACGAGCCGGCGATGGAGAACATCATCAAGGCGCCGGCCCCGGCGATCAGGCACAGGGCGAAGGAGAACAGCCAGTCGATTTCACTGAACTTGACCACCAGCCGGTCGCGTTCGCCCGGGCGGGTCAGGGCGCTGACGGTCATACGGCGCCTCCAGACGGGCGGGTGGCCAGCGGCGGCGCGCCGGGCACG
>NZ_JAOTJD010000074.1:0-8372 GCF_042714595.1 Phenylobacterium ferrooxidans
GGCCTCGCGGGCCGCCTGCTCAGCGGCCTGGCGGGCCTGGTGTTCGCGGGCGAGTTCGATGGCGCGCTGACGGGCGCGTTGTTCCTCAGCCGAGAGATTGCCGTCGGCGGTGGGGCCGCCGGCCGGACGTGGCGCCGAAGGGGCCGGCGGGGTGAACACCCGCTTCTCGGCCGGAGACGGCGCGGCCAGATTGCCTGGCGGGGCCGTGTGGGTGCGGGCGCGCTTGGTCTCGACGACCACGGTCTTGGACCGGCCGTGGCTGAAGCTTTGCTTCACCGTACCCGCGCTCACCGACCCTGCGACGCCACGCGGCTTCAGGGTCAGAGGTGTGCGTCCGCCAGGGGCGGGGGGCCGGCCGTTGTCGTTGTCGTCGCTCATGCGCTCGCTTTACATACCGGCCGGGCGTTCCGACCACGTTCAATAGCTTTAGGCGCGCGGAACGAAATTCGTTCCGCCCGCCTCTTCAGGGCTCCTCGCGCCAACTCTCGGGAAGGAGCGGGCGGAAGCCAGATAGACGGTGGACATCGAAAGTCCACTGATCGGCGCCGCGCCCCGCAAGGAAGGCGGTGTGTATCACATTCTCTCCGCCCAAGGCCAAACCCAATTCCTCATTGGAATAGAGTCCGAGAAGCTTGGGCGCGCGCGGTGACTTGCGGGCCACATTGAGGATCTTGCGGCGACCGTCCTGCGCGCCGTCGGCGGCCTCGATCACCCAGGCCGCGCGGCCGGCGTTCAGCGCGGCGGCGACCTTTTCATAGCCTGAGATAAGATCGCCCGCCCGCTTGGCAAGGCCCAGCCCGTCCAGGACCCGCCGCCGCAGCAGGCTGTCCACCTGGTCGGCGAGGTCGGGACTGGCGCTCAGCTTGGCCTTGGCGGAGCGGGAAAACAGCCCCTTGCGCGCCGCGGTCTCCACCGAAGCGCGATCGGCGGCGACCCACATTCCCCGGCCCGGCAGCTTGCGCGCCAGGTCCGGGACCACGACCCCGCCCGGACCCGCCACGAAGCGGATCAGGCGCTCCTCGGCCATCACCTCGCCCGTGACGATGTCGCGCCGCTCGCGCGCGACCTGCGCCAGGGTGGTGGGGACGGTAGAGGCGGTCACGCTGAGGCTTACGCCTCCTCGTTGTCGGCGGGTGGCGCTGCTTCTTCGGCCTCGGGCTCGACTTCGGCCTCGACGGGCGCGGCGGCCTGAGCCCCACGAACACCGAACACCTGCTCCTCTTCCGAGAGCTCGACCTGGGCCACTTCCTGGGCTTCCGGCTCGGGCGGGGCCTCGACCCAGCCCATCACCACGCGAGCGCGCATGATCAGGGCCTCGGCGTCGGCCGCGTCCAGGTTGAAGGCTTCCAGGATGCCCGGCTCGCGAACCCGGTCGCCGTCCTTGCTCTCGAACCAGCCGCGCAGATCGTCGGGGATCAGGCCGGCCAGGTCCTCGACGGTCTTCACATCGCCGGCGCCCAGGGCCACGGCGACCGGCAGGGTGACGCCCTCAATCTCCAGCAGGCTGTCCTCGACGCCGAATTCGCGGCGCTTGGCGTCCAGTTCGGCGGCTTCCTTCTCCAGGAAGTCGCGGGCGCGGGCCTGGATTTCCTCGGCGGTGTCCTCGTCGAAGCCCTCGATGGCGGCGACTTCGGCGTTCTCGACATAGGCGACGTCTTCAACCGAGGCGAAGCCCTCGGTGACCAGCAGCTGGGCGATGACCTCGTCGACGTCCAGGGCTTCCTGGAACAGGGCGGTGCGCTCGGTGAACTCGCGCTGACGGCGCTCGCTCTCCTGGCTCTCGGTCATGATGTCGATCTGCCAGCCGGTCAGCTGGCTGGCGAGGCGGACGTTCTGACCGCGACGGCCGATGGCGAGGCTGAGCTGCTCGTCGGGAACGACGACTTCGACGCGCTCGTCCTCCTCGTCCATGACGACCTTGGAGACTTCGGCGGGGGCCAGACCGTTGACGATGAAGGTCGCCTCGTCCGGGCTCCACTGGATGATGTCGATCTTCTCGCCCTGCAGCTCGGCCACCACCGCCTGCACGCGCGAACCGCGCATGCCGACGCAGGCGCCGACGGGGTCGATGGAGCTGTCGTTGGAGACCACGGCCATCTTGGCGCGCGAGCCCGGATCGCGGGCCACGGCGCGGATCTCGATGACGCCGTCGTACACTTCAGGAACTTCCTGGGCGAACAGCTTGGCCATGAAGCCGCCGTGGGCGCGGGACAGCAGGATCTGCGGGCCCTTGGTCTCGCGGCGGACGTCGTAGATGTAGCAGCGGATCCGGTCGCCGATGTTGAAGTTCTCGCGCGGGATCGACTGGTCGCGGCGCATGATGCCTTCGCCGCGGCCCAGGTCGACCACGGTGTTGCCGTACTCGACCCGCTTGACCACGCCGTTGACGATCTCGCCCACGCGGTCCTTGAACTCTTCGTGCTGGCGCTCGCGCTCGGCTTCGCGGACCTTGCCGGTCACCACCTGGCGGGCCATCTGGGTCTGGACCCGGCCGAACTCGAAGGGCGGCAGGATCTCTTCGTAGGTCTTGCCGACGAAGGCGTCCTTGTCGACGCTGAGGGCTTCCTTCAGGCGGCGCGAGCCCATCGGCTCGCTGGGGCCGTCCTCGCTGTCTTCGGCCTCATAGACCAGGTCATCGGGGATCACGGTGATCACGCGCTTGATGATGGTCTCGCCGGTCTTGGGATCGATATGGACCCGGATGTCGTGCTCGGCGCCATAGCGCGAGCGGGCGCCCTTCTGGATCGCTTCCTCGATCGCCTCGATGACGATCTCCTTGTCGATCGACTTCTCGCGGGCCACGGCCTCGGCGATCTGCAGGAGTTCAAGCCGGTTGGCTGAAATGCCGGTCAGGCTCATGATCTTAGTCCTCTTGCTCGGGCGTCTGTTGCGGGGTGTCGGCCAGCCGTGCGGCGCGCTCATCGGCGCCGCGCTTCATCAGCTGGTCGGTCAGGATCAGTTTGGCCTCGACGATCCAGGCGAAGGGCACCAAGGCGGTCTCCGCCTCTCCTTCCAGATCGATGGCGACATTCTCGTTCTCGACGCCGGCCAGCATACCGCGGAAGCGTTTGCGGCCGTCGGCGACGCGGTCCAGTTCGAGGCGGGCCTCATGGCCCTCATAGTTGGCGAAGTCCTTCATCCGGGTCAGCGGACGGTCGACCCCGGGGGAGGAGACTTCCAGGGTGTATTCGCCGCTGATCGGATCGGCGGCGTCCATCACCTCGGAGATGGCGCGCGACAGCTTGGCGCAGTCCTCGACGATCATCTCGCCGTCGGGGGTCTCGGCCATGATCTGCAGGCGCCGGGCGTGCTCGCCGCCCATCAGGCGCAGGCGGACGATCTCGTATCCCGAGGCCTGCGCCACCGGGTCCAGCAGCTCCAGGAGCGATCTATCTTCTGCGGTCTTGCCTCGCATAGGCTCGGCGGCTCTCCGGCAACAAAAAAGCGGCCGGGCCGAAGCCTGCCGCTCATAGGCGCTATCCAGCGCTTACGGACGATGTGAGCGCCTCTATAGCACTCACTCAGGACCTTGTCAGCCCCAGGGCGCGCGCCATCTCCGCGGCGATCTCGGCGGGTCCGGCCGTGCTGAAGATGCGGATGTCGCCCTGGTCAAGATAGTCGGCGAAGCGGCGGGGGAACTTGGCGGCCTCGCGCTCGGGCTCGAGACCGATGCCCCGACCAAGCTGGCGAGCGACGACGATGCGGGTCGCGGCCTCCAGGTCTTCACAAGGAAGTAGACGGATCGCGGTTCCGGTCGCCCTCACCCCGGCCTGGTTGGCCGCCAGCAGGCCGGGCGGGGTCTCACGCGCCAGGAATCCGGAGGAGAGCGGGACCACCGCGGTCTCAGAAAGCTCTTCCACCAGAGTCGCGAACAGAGCGGCGTTCAACTCGACGTAGCGGAGATAGCCCTGGTCCTGGATCACACCGCCGATATCGCCGATGCGGGCCATAAATTCCTGGTCAAGGTCCAGGAAGGGGCAGCCCAGCAGGCGGGCCAGTTCGCCCCCCGCCGTGGTCTTGCCGACTCCGCCGGGCCCGATGATGAAGATGCGCGGCATGGACGCAGAGCCTGCCCACGCCGGGGATCGCGTCAAGCAGGCCTTTATCCGCCGCACCGAATAGTCCAAAGACCGCGGCTACTTCCCTGTGTGTGAAAAGGCCATCTCCCCATGGACATTTCCAAGATCTCGGTGGGCTTCAATCCGCCGTACGACGTCAACGCCATCATCGAGATTCCGCAAGGCGGGGAACCGGTGAAGTATGAACTCGATAAGGAAAGCGGCGCGATCTATGTCGACCGCTTCCTGCACACCGCCATGTTCTATCCGGGCAATTACGGCTTCGTACCCCACACCCTTTCGGGGGACGGCGACCCGATGGACATCCTGGTGGTGGGGCCCACCCCGGTGGTGCCCGGCGCGATCATCCGCTGCCGCCCGATCGGCTGCCTGATGATGGTGGACGAGGCCGGCAACGACGAAAAGATCCTCGCCGTGCCGGTGGACAAGCTGCACCCCTTCTATGCGGGGCTGGACAGCTGGCGCGGCCTGCCCTCGATCCTCACCGAGCAGATCGCCCACTTCTTCCAGCACTACAAGGACCTGGAAAAGGGCAAGTCGGTCGAGATCGTCCGCTGGGCCGATCCGGAGGAGACGGGCGAGCTGATCCGCCAGGGCATCGAGCTGAACACCAAGGTGGAGGCTGAGAAGGCCGCCGCCAAGCTCAAGCAACTGAAGTAGTCAGGCCCTCACGAAGTCCAGGAACACCGGCGCGCAGTCGCCCAGGCGCTTTTCCTCATAGCGCGTGGTGATGTGGTCGGCCGGCGGGACGCGCCAGTCATCGGCGCGTTCCGCCGGCCAGGCGAACTGGCCGCCGGCCAGCACCCGCTCCAGGGTCCAGTCGGCATAGTCGGCCCAGTCGGTGGCGAAGCGCAGTCGGCCGCCGGGTTTCAGCAGCCGCGCCAGCTCGGCGATCGTCTCGGCCTGGATCAGGCGGCGCTTGTTGTGGCGCGCCTTGGGCCAGGGATCGGGGAACAGGACAAACACACGGTCCAGGCAGGCGTCGGGCATCCGCGCCATCAGATCGCGCACATCGTTGTCATGGATGCGCACGTTCCGGAGGCCCGCCTCCTCCACATGCCGCAGGGCGCTGGCGACGCCGTTGAGGAACGGCTCGGCGCCGATGATCAGGGTGTCGGGGGATCGCGCGGCCTGGGCCGCCATGTGCTCGCCGCCCCCGAACCCGATCTCCAGCCAGACCTCGCGCGCGTCTGGCAGCAGGGTCTTGGGGTCGAAGTTGTCCAGTGGCGCGCGGACCTGCGGCAGCAAGCTGTCCATCAGGGCGGCCTGGCGCGGCTTGATCGGCCGCGACTTGAGGCGGCCGAAGGACCGGAGGGGTGGGTGGCTATCCATGCCGCGCCCTCTAGCCCAGCCGCACGTGGCGAGCCAGCAGCATCCCGCCTGCGATGACGAAGGCCAGCCAGATGAGGATCACGGCGCCGGCCGCGATCTTGCTCACCGGTCGGCGCGCAGCGGCCTCGGCGGCGGCGCGGTGATCGTCCATCACCTCGGCCGGGATCAAGCGGATCGCCAGCCAAAGGCCGAGCGGGACCAGAACCAGATCGTCGAGATACCCCAGGAGCGGGATGAAGTCGGGGATGAGGTCGATCGGCGACAGGGCGTAGGCCGCGACGGCCAGACCCAGCAGCTTGGCGGCGACCGGCGTGCGCGGGTCACGCGCCGCCAGCCAGACGGCGTGGGCGTCTCGACGCAGCGAGAACGCCCAGCGCCGGAGCGCCTCGATCAGAGGGCGGCCCGCAGCTTTTCCACGAGGTCGGTCTTCTCCCAGGAGAAGCCGCCGTCCTTGTCGGGCGTGCGGCCGAAGTGGCCGTAGGCCGCGGTGCGGGCGTAGATCGGCTTGTTGAGGCCAAGGTGCTCGCGGATGGCGCGCGGCGTGGCGCCGCCCACCAGTTCGGGAAGGATCTTTTCCAGCTTGGCCGCGTCGACTTCGCCGGTCTCGTGCAGATCGACATAGAAGGAGAGCGGGTTGGCGACGCCGATGGCGTAGCTGATCTGAATGGTGCACTTCCGGGCCAGGCCCGCGGCCACCACGTTCTTGGCCAGGTAGCGGCAGAGATAGGCCGCCGAACGGTCAACCTTGGTCGGGTCCTTGCCGGAGAAGGCGCCGCCGCCATGCGGGGCCGCCCCGCCGTAGGTGTCGACGATGATCTTGCGGCCCGTCAGGCCCGCGTCGCCGTCGGGCCCGCCGATCAGGAACTTGCCGGTCGGGTTGACGTGCCACTTGGTCTTCTTGGTCACCAGGCCGTCAGGGAAGACGCCGAGGACGTAAGGCTTGATCAGCTCGAGGATGCGCTTCGACGAGGCGGTGTTCTCGCCAATCTTCTTGGCGTGCTGGGTGGAGACCACGATCTGCAACACCTCGACCGGGCGGCCGTCCTGATACAGCAGGGTCACCTGGCTCTTGGCGTCGGGCTCCAGGCCCTTGGCCTCGCCCGAGTGGCGCACGGCGGCCAGCTTGCTGAGGATGTTGTGCGAATACTGCAGGGTGGCCGGCATCAGTTCCGGCGTCTCGTCGCAGGCGTAGCCGAACATGATGCCCTGGTCGCCGGCGCCTTCGTCCTTCTTGTTGGACGAGTCCACGCCCTGGGCGATGTCGGCCGACTGGGCGTGCAGGTAGTTGGCGAACTTCGCCTTCTGCCAGTGGAAGCCCTTCTGCTCGTAGCCGATGTCCTTGACCGCGGCGCGCACCAGGGGCTCCAGGGTGCCAAGGATATCCTTGGTCATCTGCTTGTTCTCGGCCTTGGAGGCGCCCGGCTTGCCGGCGCGGACTTCACCGGCCAGCACGATGCGGTTGGTGGTCACCAGGGTCTCGCAGGCGACGCGGGCCTCGGGCTCCGCGGCCAGGAAGGCGTCGACCACGGTGTCGGAGATGCGGTCGGCGACCTTGTCGGGATGGCCTTCGGAAACACTTTCCGAGGTGAAGATGTAGGAGGAACGGCTCAAGTGAAGGCTCCGGAAAATGCGCGAGCGCCGCGTGCGGGGGCGGCGATCTGGAAGGTCGCGGAAATCCTATAAAGAAATCTTTATATCCCGCAAGCGGGGCCGCGCCCCGGGCGACGGTTTAACCCTGCCCCTCTACCGGCGGATGAATCGGCGGCGAGCAGGCGATTCCCCTTTGTCGGGGAATTCCGGCGCGCGCTAGAACGGGCTCTCCGGTCACCTCGGACTTCATACGCATGCTGAGCTGGATCCACGCGAACCTCGGACAGGCCTGGGGACCGCTGCGCCTGTTTGAGTCCTTCTTTTTCCTGGCCGCCATCGGCTTCGCGGTGAGCGCGCTCGCCACCTGGGTCGCGCTGCCCCGCCTCTGGTCGCGCCTGCCCACCGACCGGGGCCGCGCCTTCGCGGTCAACGCCGAGATGAGCGTCGGCAAGCCGATCAGCGCGGGCCTGATCTTCGTCAGCATCTTCTGCGTCGCCTGCCTGATCTTCGTGCCCTTTGGAGCCCGCTGCCTGCTGACCCTGCCGCTCATGCTGGCGGCCATGCTGGTGGGCTACTTCGATGACCGGCGGGGCGGCTTCTCGGAATACCAGCTGGCCGTCATGGACCTGGCGATCGCCCTGGGCGCCGCCATGGTGATCTATGGCTTCATGCCCGCCACCATCTGGCTGCCGGGCTGGAAAGGGGTCCTGACCCTTGGCCCCTGGCTCTCCATTCCCCTCGGCACCGCCATCATCTGGCTGTCCATCAACGCCACCAACTGTTCGGACGGCGTGGATGGCGTCTCGGGCAGCCTGACGGGCACCGCCATCCTGCTGCTGGGCGGCCTGCTCTATGCGGTGATCGGCAACGAGGTGGTGGCCGGCCACCTCAACATCCCGGTCAGCGCCGAAGGGGCGAGCTGGGCGATCATGGCCTTCCTGATGGTGGGCTGCGTCGCGGGCTACCTCTGGTACAACGCCGCCCCCAGTCTGGTGCTGATGGGCGACGCCGGGTCCCGGCCGCTTGGCCTGCTGATCGGCATGCTGGTGGTGGCCACCAACAATCCGCTGTTCCTGCTGCTGGTGGGCTCGGTGATCCTGCTGAACGGCGCCACCGGCCTGGTGAAGGTCGCCTTGCTGCGGTTCTTCGGCCTGAAGATCCTGGCGGGCATCCGCTTCCCCCTGCACGACCACTGCCGCAAGGAGCTGGGCTGGTCCAACACCCAGGTGCTGGTGCGGTTCATGCTGGTGCACCTGGGCCTCTCGGCCCTGCTGGTGATCCTGGCCCTGAAGGTCCGCTAGAGCGGGACTCGATTAGACGGAACCGTATCCGGAGTTGTGCAGGTAGTTGGCGCACTCGTGGGGTTGGAAG
>NZ_JAOTJD010000075.1:0-7205 GCF_042714595.1 Phenylobacterium ferrooxidans
CCGGAGCTGCTCGATGATGGCCACCACGAAGTGCTCGATAGGCCCCATCGGATTGACCTCGCCATTGGGCGAGGCCACGCGGCCCGACCAGCCCTCGCCCGGCAGGGCGGCGGCGGCGCGGGTGGCGTCCACCAGGGCGCGCTTGGCGTCGTCGCGATCCCCCAGCACCTCCATGAGGCGGGCCTCAAGGCCCCGGCCCCGGCGGCCCCGGCCCTCCGGCCCCCGGATCCAGCGGCGCAGCTCGGCGGACTCCGCCCCCGACAGGGCGGCGGCGAAGGCCGCGTCGGCGGCGTCGAACAGGTGGTGGCCCTCGTCGAAGACGATGCGCTTGAGCTGGGTGGTCTCACCATCAGCCTTGGAGCCCCGCGCGGCCCGGGCGCCGTCGAAGGCGGCCTGGGTCAGAACCAGGGCGTGGTTGGCGATGACGATGTCGGCGCGGCGCGAGCCCCGCACCGCCTTTTCCACGAAACAGCTGCGGTAATGGGCGCAGCCGGCGTGGATGCATTCACCGCGCCGGTCCACCAGGTTGGCGGCGCTGGCCTGGCCCACCGGCGGGACAGCGAACAGGGTGGGCAGCCAGGCGGGGAAGTCGCCGCCGGTCATGTCGCCGTCGCGGGTGGCGCGCACCCAGCGCGCCGTCAGGGCCAAGCCGATCAGGTCGGCCCCACCGAGTTGGGCGGTGTTGGCCTGGTCCTGGAAGTTCAGCAGGCAGAGATAGTTTTCGCGCCCCTTGCGGACCACGGCCTTTTTCGCGCGGACCTTGGGGTCGGGATAGATGGCGTGGCTCTCGCGCTCGATCTGACGCTGCAGGGCGCGGGTATAGGTGGAGATCCAGACGGCGGGGCCGTTGGCCTCGGCCCACAGCGAGGCGGGCGCCAGGTAGCCCAGGGTCTTGCCGACGCCGGTGCCGGCCTCGGCCAGCATCATGCGCGGCTCGCCCTCCTTCTCGCGCGGGGAGAAGGCGAAGGCGGCCTCGGCGGCGAACTGCGCCTGTGTGGGCCGCGCCTCGTCCAGGCCCGCCTGGCGCAAAAGGTCAGTGAGGCGCTGGGCGGCGGCCTCGGGCGCGATGGGACGGGAGCCGGCCTCGCCGGGCGGCGCCTGTTCCTCCCACTCCGACACGCGGGTCCACACGTCCATGCCCGAGCCCCGGAAGGCGTTGCCCACGGGGGCCGATCGCAGGGTGCCGATCACCGCGCCGCCCCAGGCCCAGCCGGCGCGGGCCAGGGTTTCGCCAATGGCCAGCGCCTCTTCGCGCGACGGTTCGGGGGTCAGGGCCAGTTCGGCCAGCAGGACGTGGCAGGCCTCGCGGAGCGCCTTGGCCTGCTCGGCCGCCCCCTTGGGCTCGGGCAGGCCAAGCGCCAGGGCCAGGCCCGCCGCCGAGGGGGCGCAGAAGCGGGCCGGCCGCACGAAGGCGAAGAGCTCCAGCGCATCGAACAGGCCCTGTGACCGGGCGGGCGAATGCACCCCCAGCCGCTTGGCGGTCATGCCCGCATGGGCCACCAGGACCGGGCCGTGCTCGAAGAGGTCGCGGGCCTCGGGCGCCCGGATCAGCTGCGCCCGCGACGCATCGGCCGCCGCGGCGCGGGGGCCGGGCAGGACCACGAGGGCGGGGGCCAGATCGAGACTCGGGGCAAGGGCGTTCACGGGTTGTGACTAGCGGATTTCCCGGCGAAACGGAACGGGAACGAACAGCTTACCCCGTCGTCACCCCAATGGGACTTCGTTCACGCGAAAATCGACGTTCCCATAGCCCACGGCCTGGCTCATGGTCGGCGCCGAACCCTGTCGTCAGCATGGGGATGAGGGACACATGACGCGCCAGAAGGTGCTGGTTCTCTATCTGGCCAACTCGGCCCTGGATTCTCCCGTGGTCGCCTGGGCGGTCTATGACGGGACAGGCGAGACGCGCCCGATGGCCGGCGACAATGACGATCCGCCCTATCGGACCGGAGCCGACGCCCTGCGTGACGGCTGGCGGCTGTTCCAGGCCTCGCAGATCCTGCCGCACCCGCGCGGCGAGGAGTTCGACCTGGCGTATCTGAAATACGAGTTCTTCTTCGAGCAGCTGGTGGAGACGGCGCCGTGAGCGAGCAACCTGTCCTGCTGAACTCCCTGCAGATGGCCCGCTTCGTGGCCCGCGGCTTCCTGCGCTTCGACGGCGTGGTCCCCGAGGAGATCAACCGCCAGTTCCTGGCTGAGGTCGGCGAGGTCGCCGAGCCAGAGCCCGGCCGCAAGGTGATGCGCGCCTTCGGAGAGCTGCTGGGTCAGGCGGAAATCCCGGAGGTGGCGGCAGGCGCGCCGCTCTCGGCCACCTATCCGCAAGGCTCGGCCATCCGCCGCCTGCTGGACCTGCCGCTGGTGAAGGGGGCGATCCAGAGCCTGGTAGGGCCCGACCCGGTGTTCGACCACCACTTCCTGCACGTCACCTTCCCGCCGGCCTATCACGAGGCCGGGGGTGGCGAGAACGTCTCCCAGCACACCCACCAGGACTCCACCGTCGACCCGTCCAAGGGCTTCGACCTGCAGGTCATGTACTACCCGCACAAGGTGACCCGCGAGATGGGCGGCACTCGTTTCATCCCCGGAACCCACCTGCGCAAGGTCAGCGAGGTGGCCTTGGGGCGCTATCAGAACATCCGCGGCCAGCAGCATATGGTCTGCGAGGCCGGAACCCTGCTCTTCCTGCACAACGGGCTGTGGCACGGCGGCGGCGTGAACCACGCCGACCGCACGCGGACCATGTTCAAGATCCGCATGAACCCCAGCGAGCCCCAGGTACGGCGGTGGGACATGGCGACGCTGCCCCCGCCCAATCCCCGACCGATCTTCTATGTGAAGAGCGCCCAGCCCGAGTCGGTGGAATCCATCCTGATGACGCCCGAGCCCTGGTTCGAGCAGGACACCGGGCGGCTGGAGTTCGTCAACCGCATCAAGCTGTGGCGCCACCTGAGCGGGGATGCGAGCTACGACGCCGATCACTGGATGAGCCGCCTGGAAAACCCCGCCCGCGCGTGAACCTCGCCGAAGGAACGGGCGCGGGTGTGGAGCATTTGGCTTGCGGCAATGATTGGCATTGCGCGTCCGCCCGTCTGTGCGCCTCGTATCCCCCACATGAAAAACCTTCTGATCTTTCCGCTCCTTGGGCTGGTCGCCGCCTGCAGCACGCCCACCAAGCCGACGGGAATGCTGTCGACCTATGACGGCCTGGCGGTGAAGCCGGGCGCGGTGCGGGCCAGTGTCTCCGACCGGAAGGACGAGGCGGCCCTGGCGGCGGTGCGCAGCGTGGCGCTGACGCCGACCCTGGTGGCCGAGGACACCGCGGCCTGGATGTCGCCGCTGGAGCGGACCACCCTGTTGCGGGAGATCGACGCCCAGCTCTGTTTCGAGATGTCGGAGCGCTACGAGATCGCCGCTCCGGACGGCGTGGCCGACGCCAAGGTTCGCGCCATCCTCAGCCATGTGCGGGCGACGGGTCGGGTCAGTTCAGCGGCCTCGGCGGCGGCGGGCTTCTTCATTCCCGGCCCCATCGGCCTGCGCGCGCCGGGCACGCTTGGCGGCCTCGGGGTCGAGGCCGAGATGGTGGGGGCCGACGGCAAGCAGCTGGCGGCCATCACCTGGACGCGCCAGGGCATGGCGGTGGGGACCGACAACCCGTCCCTGAGCCGCATCGGCGACGCCATGCAGTTCGCCGAGCCCTTCGCCGACGACGCGGCCAAGGCCATGACCGCCACCGACCGCAAGCCCATCAAGATCGCCAAGCCCGACCCCTGCGCTCAGTACGGCTCGCGGGTGCGGGTGGAGGGCATGGCGGCCAAGTTCGCCACCGGCCTCTATGTGCCGCAGATGAGCGGCGCCAAGGCCGACAGCCCCCAGCCCTGAGCGCGGCGCCTTTGGGCGTGAAACGGAACGGGAACATGCTATAGGGCCAGGGATGGCCGAAGACGCGGGCGCCGCCCCTCCCCTCCTGCCCCCGAGGTTCCAGGCCTGGTTTGCAGACCGCGGATGGAGCGCGCGCGAACACCAGCTGGAGATGGTCGCCAAGGGCCGCGCCGGGCGCGACGCCCTGCTGATCGCGCCCACCGGCGGCGGCAAGACCCTGGCGGGCTTCCTGCCCAGCCTGATCGAGCTGGCCGAGCGGCCGCCCGCCAATACGCCGCGCGGGATCCACACCCTTTACATCTCGCCGCTCAAGGCGCTGGCGGTCGACGTCGAGCGCAACCTGATGGCGCCGATCCTCCAGATGGGCCTGCCTATCGTCGCCGAGAGCCGCACCGGCGACACTGGCCAGGCGCGCCGCCAGCGCCAGCGGATCAAGCCGCCGGATATCCTGCTGACCACGCCGGAACAGCTGGCCCTGTTCTGCGCCTGGGAGGGGGCCCGGCTCTATTTCGAGGACCTGGCCTGCGTCATCGTCGACGAGATCCATGCGATCCACGCCTCCAAGCGCGGCGACCTGCTGGCGCTCGATCTGGCGCGGCTGCAGACCTTCGCGCCGAGGATGCGGCGGGTGGGCCTCTCGGCGACGGTGGACGATCCCGACGTGATCCGCCGCTGGCTGGGCTGCGCCCCGCCGGAAGCGGCGAACCAGGTCGACCTGGTGCGGGGGCCCGGCGGGGCGGCGCCGATCGTCGACATGCTGCTGGCCGAGGGCCGGGTTCCGTGGGCGGGCCACACCGCTCAGCACGCCATGCCCGAGGTCTATGAGGCCATCAAGCAGGCCCGCACGGCGCTGGTGTTCGTGAACACGCGCTTCCAGGCGGAGTTCGCCTTTCAGGAGCTCTGGAAACTGAACGACGATGATCTGCCCATCGCCCTGCACCACGGCAGCCTGGCCGCTGAGCAGAGGCGCAAGGTGGAGGCGGCCATGGCGCGGGGCGAACTGCGCGCCGTCGTCTGCACCTCGACCCTGGACCTCGGCATCGACTGGGGCGACGTGGACCTGGTGATCCAGCTCGCTTCGCCCAAGGGCGCGAGCCGCATGGTGCAGCGGATCGGACGGGCCAACCACCGGCTGGACGAGCCGAGCCGGGCGCTGTTCGTGCCGGCCAACCGTTTCGAGATGCTGGAATGCCAGGCGGCCCGCGAGGCCATCGCCGAGAACAGGTTCGACGGCGACGCGGCCCGCACCGGGGCGCTGGATGTGCTGGCCCAGCACGTCATGGGCTGCGCCTGTTCCGAACCCTTCGACCTGCTGCAGCTCTATGACGAACTGGTCACCGCCGGCCCCTATCGCGACCTGGCCTGGGAGGATTTCGAGGCCGTGGTCGATTTCGTCTCCACCGGCGGCTACGCCCTGAAGACCTACGATCGCTTCCGCCGGATCGTGAAGGGCCAGGACGGCCGGTGGCGGGTGCGCGACCAGGCGACCGCCCAGCGCCACCGGATGAATGTCGGCGCCATCCTCTCGCCCGCAGTGCTGGCGGTGCGCATCGCCATGGGCAAGCGCCTGACCGGCGGGCGCAAGATCGGCGAGGTGGAGGAGGGCTATGTGGAGATGCTGGAGCCCGGCGACACCTTCATCTTCGCGGGCCAGGTCTGGTCCCTGGCGGCGGTGACGGGGCTCGATGTCCTGGTGCGGCCGGCCATGGGCAAGGACCCGAAGATGCCCTCCTGGGGCGGTTCGAAGTTCGCCCTGTCGACCTTCCTGGCCAAGCGGGTGCGCGAGCTGATGTTCGATGAGACCCACTGGAAGGTGCTGCCCAACGACGTCCGCGAGTGGCTGGAGATCCAGAAGGACCGCTCGCTGATCGTGAAGGAGGAGGAGCTGCTGCTGGAGACCTTCCCGCGGGGCAAGCGCAACTTCATCGTCTGCTACCCCTTCGAGGGCCGGCTGGCCCACACGACGCTCGCCATGCTGCTGACCCGGCGGCTGGAGCGGATGGGCGCCGCGCCCCTGGGGTTTGTCTGCAACGACTATGCGGTGGCGGTCTGGGCGCTGAACCCGCTGGACGGACTCGATTTCGACGAACTGTTCGCCCAGGACATGCTGGGGGACGACCTGGAATCCTGGTTGTCGGAGAGCTTCATGATGAAGCGCGCCTTCAAGGGCTGTGCGATCATCTCAGGCCTTATCGAGCGGCGATTCCCAGGCGAGCAGCAGAAGTCCGGACGGCAAGTGACCTTCTCCACCGACCTCATCTACGACGTGCTGCGGCGCCACCAGCCCGACCACCTGTTGCTGCGCTGCGCCCGCGAGGACGCGGCCACCGGCCTGATCGACGTGGCGCGGCTGGGGCAGTTGCTGGCGCGCATCCAGGGCAAGATCCGCCATGCGGCGCTGGACCACCTGTCGCCCTTCTCGGTCTCCATCCTGCTGGAGATCGGCAAGGAGCGGACCCCGGGCGCCGCCGGCGAGCTGATCCTGGCCGAGGCCGAGAGCGACCTGATCGCCGAGGCCATCGCATGAGCGCGCTCGCCCAACCCCGCCACGTCTATGCCTGGGCGCCCAGCCCCTGCGGGGGCCTGCGCACGACGCTGTCGGGCGCGGCGGTGACCTTCCGCGCCAGCGGGGCGCTGTGGATCGAGGCCGACCAGATGCTGGTGGTGGCCGACCTGCACCTGGAGAAGGGCAGCGCCTATGCCGCGCGCGGCCAGATGCTGCCGCCCTACGACACCCGCGACACCCTGAGGCGCCTGACTGCCGAGATCGTCGCGACCCGTCCGGCCGCCGTGGTGCTGCTGGGGGACACCTTCCATGACCGCGCCTCGGAGGAACGGCTGGCGGCCGACGACGCCGAGCAGCTTCGGACCCTGGCCGGCCTCACCCGCCTGATCTGGGTGATCGGCAACCACGACGCTGACGGGCCCCAGGCCCTGCCCGGCGAAGTGGCCGACGAACTGACCGTGGCGGGCCTGAAGCTTCGGCACGAGCCCCAGGCGGGCCCGCAGCCGGGCGAGGTGGCGGGACATCTGCATCCCTGCGCCAAGGTGACGGCCTCGCGAGGCACGGTGCGGCGGCGCTGCTTCGTGACCGACGGCGAGCGCCTCGTGGCGCCCGCCTTCGGGGCCTATGCCGGGGGGCTGAGCATTCGGGACCCGGCGTTCTCGGGGCTGTTCGCCCGTGACCCGCTTTGCGGCGCCCTGGGGACTGGCCGTGTGCACGCGGTGGGCTGGCGCTCGGTGGTCGGCGACTAGAGCGGGACTCGATTAGACGGAACCGTATCCGGAGTTGTGCAGGTAGTTGGCGCACTCGTGGGGTTGGAAGA
>NZ_JAOTJD010000076.1:0-5434 GCF_042714595.1 Phenylobacterium ferrooxidans
ACCGCCCGCGCCGCGCTCTGAACCTCGGCGATCGCGCTCACGAACCGCCCCCGGGCGCTCTCCCGCCACTGGCGCCGGGCGGCGAGCTTGGCGCGGGCCTCATGGAGGCGGACGTCCTTGCTGCGTGACGCGCAGGGCGGCGGCGACATGCCGGACCAGGCGACGCCGCTGGCCCGCCGCGCCTCCCGTGCGCTCCAGACAAGCCGCGCGCGGTCCAGGGCGCGTTCGGCGACCAGCAGGTCGATCAGGTCAGGATCGCGGGGTTCCATGTGTGAAGTGTATAAAAGATACAGAATCTCACCAAGGCGAATCTAAGATTTCTTGGAGGCGCCGACCACCTGAGGGTGTGTCAGCCGCGAATGATGATCCGACGCGCCTGATAGGGCGGGATGATCGCGGTGATGTGGGCGGCCCAGCGCAGGCGGGCGTCATGGCGGGTGGGGCCGGCCAGGCTCTCCAGGTCGAAGCGGCCGGGCTCGCTGCCGCGCAGCAGGCGCTTGACCAAAACCTCGTCGGTGTCGGTCTCCACCACCACCACATGGCCCAGCATGTCGGGGGTGGGGGGGAAGTGCTGATTCTCAAAATAAATCAGCGCGCCGTCGTCGGCCAAGCCGCGCATGGAGTGGCCGGAAACCTGGACTGCGACGGCGTTTTCCGTTCCCCCAGGCGGGATCGGGGCCAGGTCGTCAGCCTCCTGGCCGGTGGCGTAGAGGATGGTCCCCTCGGGGTTGGCGCCCACCCTGCCGATCACCTTGACCAGGCCCGGACCCGCGCCCGGCCGCATGGCGCCCGAGGCGTCGTAGAGCCATTCCGGGCGAACCCCGAAGGCGGCGGCATAGTCCTTGGCCTTGCGGTAGGAGAAGGGGGCGTTGCCGTTCTCGTTGGAGGCGTAGGTGTTGCGGTTCCAGCCGAAGGCCTCGGCCGCCGCGGCGGCGGTGTCGAAGCCCTTTTCGGTGCGCGCGAGGCGGAGGCGTTGGAAAGGTTCGTCCATGGCCTGAAACCTACAGTGGAAAGTCTGTACAGAAAATACAGATTCATGTTGCCCGTTCCCTGTATGTTCCGTATGTTTTCTACATGCAACGGGAAAACGCCATACCAAGGCCCGCCGACGGGCAAGATTACGCGGCCCTACGTCAAAGTGGGACGTCGCCGCTGCGCGCCAGGACCCAGCTGGGTCTGGAGGACTGGCAGGTCAGACGGTTCGAGAAGCTGTTCCGGGCCCGCACTGCGCGCGGAGGCGGGGACCGCCAGCTGCCGAAGTTCGCGCGGCACGAGGCCCATGTGGCGGCGGTGCTGGCGGCGGGCGGATTCTGGGCCTTCTCCGAGCGCCGGATCGGGCGCGACGGGGCGGCGGTCTGCCTGCCGATGATCCCGCCGCCCAAGGCTTAGGGCCTCTTCACATCCATACGGGAGTTCAAGCGCATGAGCCGCACGGCCCATCTGGCGCGCCTGGAGCGCGAGCGTCTGCTGGTCCTGGAGCGGCGGGGCAAGGCCCGCGCCGAGGCCCTGGCCGTCCAGGGCGGGATCGCCGAGACCATCGCCCTGTCGCAGGCGCGCGGCGGCGGCATCGAGGCGCCGGCCACGCCGCGCAAGCCACATCGGCGGCAGGCCGGCCTGGAGTGGCTGGTTCGCCAGGGGCGGCTGAACGATCAGCAGAAGCGCGCCGGGGAACGCTACGGGACCTATTACCGCCGCGCGGCGGCCGGCGCCGACATCGGCTCAAGCCTGGACATCAAGCATGGCGACAACCCGTCGGGGACCAGCATCAGCGAGGTGCTGGCCCAGGCCGAGGCGCGGGCGGCGGCGGCGGCCAAGCTGGCCCTCTATCGCCGCCAGCTGCACCAGCACCCGGTGCTGCTGGCGGCCTGCGACCTGGTCTGCGGCGAGGAGTTGACGCCGCGGGAGGCGGCGCGCACCGACCGCGAGGCCGGGCGGCTGGAGGCGGTGCTGGAGGTGGCCCTGGACCTGCTGGCGCAGGAGGGCGGCGCACAGGGCTCGTGACTCTCGCCCTGACTCCGGTGAGTGTTCGCGCCGGGCAGGAAAAAACCAAGGAGGCCGGCGTGGCCGATCAAGACGTGTTGTTGGTGGAGCGGCGTGGCGAAACCGACTGGGTGACCTTGAACCGGCCCGAGCGGCTGAACGCCCTGAACCAGCCGCTGTCGGACGCCCTGCTGGCCTATTTCGAGGCCCGTCGGCGCGACACCGAATGCCGGGTCATCGTGCTGACCGGGGCGGGGCGGGCCTTCTCGTCGGGCGCCGACCTGAAGGCCGGGGGTCAGCCGGACCGGCTGCGGGACGGGCCCAACGGCGACTGGATGCTGCGCGATACGCTGAAGGCCATGCGCGCCTGCCCGCAGCCGATCATCGCCCTGGTGCAGGGGGCCGCGGCCGGCGGCGGCCTGGCCATCGCTCTGGCCGCCGACGTCATCGTGGCCGGCGCCAGCGCCGCCTTCCACCCGGCCTTCATCAAGATCGGGCTGTCGGGCTCGGAGCTGGCGGTGAGCTGGCGCCTGCAGCGGACCATGGGGATTTCCCGGACCCGCGAGATGCTGCTGACCGGCGAGCCGATGAACGCCGAGGAGGCGCATCGCGTGGGCCTGGTCTCCAAGGTGATCCCCGACGCCGGACTGGCCGCCGAGGGCGAGCGCCTGGCGGCGGCCATGCTGAAGGCCGGCCCCGACGCCCTGCGGATCTCCAAGCGCACCTTTGACGCGACCCTGGAGGGGATGAGCTTCGACGCCGCGCTCGAGCTGGAGGAGCGCGGGCAGATCCAGATGATCCGCGGGCGGACGGCGCCGGTGGGGATGCCTGCAGTGAAGTAGGTTCGGGGGGACGGGCAGCGCTGCAGGGGGCCTCTGCGGGAGGGGGATCCAGCGACCCGTTCGTCGTCATGCGCAGACAGTCCGGAAGCCGACCGTGGCCATGTCAGCTATGGGTGGGAAGCGGACGCAGGATGACGCTACGATCAGGCTTCCGCTGCCGCCCTCGTGATGTTGGCGGCTCCCGGAATCAGGGGGAATGCCATGACGGTGCGAACAGCGCGATGTGCGTGTCAGGCGTGCGAAGTCGAGGTTGAGGGCGAGCCGGTCAGCAGCGGGCTCTGTAGCTGCGACAATTGCAAACGGCGTACGGGAGCGCCGTTTGGATGGTCGGTCTACTTCCACGATGAACAGGTTAGTCGGGTGGAAGGTCCGCTGGGGGTCCTCGACGGCTTCGGCAAACGCTGGTTTTGCTCAAGGTGCGGTTCGACCATCTATTGGCGGTCCTTCGGAGCGTGGAGGCCCGGCCAGACAGGATTTGCTGGAGGCTGCTTCGCCGATCCGACGCTGCCGGTCCCCACCATTGCAGTACGGTGCGCGCAAGGCATGCCGTGGATTGCGTACCCCGACGGCTGCGCAGTGTTTGATGACATGCCTCGGGTGCCTCCCTCTTCGGCTCCGTGAGTGTCCGCAACGGGTCGAAATTCGTTACTCGCGCTGGGTCTGCAAGCGGACGATCGCGATCGCAACGCAGCGCGTCGAGCAACGCGGACATTTGCTGTTCCGGAGGATCTAGCTCAGCGCACGCATCGGGTCGCGTATCTGTCTTCCGCCCGGGCTCGACGAGGGTTGAAGGGAGGGTTCGGCGCCAGCTGATGCGCTTCCAAGTTCTCTGAACCTTGAGAGACTCCTGGCGTGTCCGCGATCTTCGGTCGGCACAGGCGTTTCAGGGGGCGCCGGAGCTTCGGCGCTTCACCACATGCTCCACGCCCGCCACCGCATGGCCGCCGTGGACCAGCCCAAGCATTGTCCTGTGGTTCGCGCCGGCGATCGCTTCGACCATGGGCGCAGCGGAACGCCGCGCCGGCGCCTGGCGCAGTTCGCCCCAGGCCGAGCCCCTGGCTGACGGCCCGGCGGTGATCACCGCAACCGGCCAGTGGGGGGATAAGGAACCTGCCGCCGCGGCCTGCTCGCCCGCGGTGCGCCACATCTGCACCTCGGCGTAGGCCGAGCGGCTCTGGCGGCCGGAAACAAAGCCGCGCCGTTTCTCCGCCTTGCCCCACGGCGGCAGGCCGATGCGGTCGCCCCACCAGTAGAGCGGCTTGGTCAGGCCGAGCGTTCCGGCGATCGATCCCAGCTGCGCCATGTCGTGCATTCGATCAGCGAACCCCGCGACCCCGGGCGCCTGCAAAAGCTCTGGCGTCACCGCGTCCAGCAACACCAGCCCGACTACCTGATCGGGATACTGCGCCGCGAACTGGTGCAGATACAGGCCGGCCATGGAGTGCCCCATCAGCACATAGGGTCCGGCCTCTCCCGAAGCGGCCATCAAGCCCTTAAGGTCGCCGACGATGGCGTTCCCATCGCGCGGCCGGGGACCCGCCTCGGAGTACCCCATACCGGCCCGGTCGTAGGCGCAGGAGCGGTAGCCCTTGGCGGTCAGCTTCTGCTGGATCGCCGCGAAATCCGCAGCCCCACTGAACGCGCCGGCCTCCATCCAGACCACCGGCCGTTCGGACTTGGGGCCCTCACAGACGAGGCGCAACTCATGCCCGCCCACGTCGACCATCCGCCCCCGCGGCGGCTTGGACCGGCTGATCGCCTCGGCCGCAACCGCGAGCGTGCCCCACCCGACGATGGTGATGGCCAGCAGGCGAACGGCGAAGCGCAAGACCTTGAGCAGCATGTGCAATGCCTAGTCGCGACCACTGAGTCCGTCGAGCTTCAGTGATCGACCATGTTGAGGGAGGAGCGCCGCCAAAGACGCCGCCAACGGCTGGCAAGGGTGGAGAGGGGAGATGTGCCTTCCGGGTTCCTCGCGCGCAGCCTATGTCCGTGACGATGAGCCGTATCGATCTCGTCCAGTTATCGCCCTCGGTCCTGAGCGCTCTGGCGGCAGGTGACCTCGCCGCCGCAAATCTCGCTGCGCCCATATCGTTCAGCGCTTATTTCGTCGGCCCAGAGTGGCGGAATGTCTGGCGTCGCCGCGCCGCGCAGGTGGCGGACGATCAGGCTTCTGCGGCCTGGATCACCCGCGCCATCCTAGATGTGGATCGCGGCCTCTTAGTGGGCCGGGCCGGTTTTCATGGACCGCCCAACGCCGCCGGCATGGTCGAGGTGGGCTATGCAATCGACCCGGCCTTCCGGCGGCAGGGCTACGCCCGCGCCGCCCTTATCGCGCTTCTTAAGTGGGCCAAGGATGACGCCTCGATCATGACAGTCAGGGCCACCATCAGTCCCTACAATCTCGCCTCACGGGCGCTCGTTGCTCAGTACGGTTTCGTCGAGGTCGGAGAGCAGTGGGACGACGAGGATGGGCTGGAGACGATTTTCGAAGTCGATGCGCCCATCGAATAGGCCAGGTGGCAGAGTCCGCAGTGGGTCCAGGCTGTGTAAAAACGGCGAAGCAGCTTAGAATCTAGCATCGACGCAGCAGCCTTGGGGCCGTCGATGAA
>NZ_JAOTJD010000077.1:0-4779 GCF_042714595.1 Phenylobacterium ferrooxidans
CCCCGCAGCGCCCAACCCGGGAGACGACTGACGGCTTGGTGCTGGCGCCGACATGCGGATCACCACAGCCAGACCCCTGACGCCCTCAGCGCTCTGGGCGCCCTCGCGGAACCCTCACAGGCGCTGGCGATGGCAAGATCCTCCAGGTGACCGGCGCAGCGCCGGGCCGCCGCCTGAACCCATCGGTTCTCACCGCCTCCGCACCGACAGGCACGCGCTCGCCAAAATCGGCGATTGGTGGCGCTGAGACCCATCACCTGGCGATCTGTACGACAGCGCCCCGCGGTGCGGCCCGAGGCGGGACGCCGGCAAGAGGGATTTTCCCCACAGGGAGCTAAGAAGCGGAAGCGGAGCGCACCTCCACCCTTTCACCCGCCAGAAGGCGGGTGCGGCGGCCCGAAGGCCGCCGCGACGCGGGCCTAAGCCCGCGCCTTGACCACCTGGTGACGGATTCCCTTCTCGCCGGCCTTTTGGCCGAGATTGAGGGCCGGTCCGAAAGGCTGCAGTCCAGCGCCCCGCTCGGGATTGAGTGTGTTCGTCAGGGTGAGCACGCACACCGGTTCGAGGGCGATCAGTTCGTCGTTGGCCCGGAACGGCGCCGCACGGCCGTGTCGGTCGAAATCGGCCTTGGCGAGCACCAGCGTCACGTTCTTCTGCTTGGCCCACTTGATGGCGATCTTCTCACCGCCCTTGGCGCCCGTGGTGGCCAGCGCCATCTGCGGCCATTGGACGAGAGCCCAGTTCAGGGCGTCGAAGATCCGGTTCGCATCGTCGGCGGTATCGGCCTGGGGAGCTGCCCGGAAGGCCACGATGATCGCGCCGGGGTCGGTCGCGGAGTGCTTGCGGGCCTTGGCGGAACGGATGGCTTCACGAGCCTCGATCTGGGCGGCCGTGGTGCGCGAGGCCCTCGAAGTGCCTTTCCAGGGGCTCCAGACGTCGCCTGTCGATGTCGTATAGCTGGCGGCCGCGGCGTCTCGGACCATCTCAAGGGCCAGGGTGGCGACATCGGCGGCGCGGGCCTTTTGGGTGGCGGCCTGCATCTCGGTGTCGGCGATCTCGGAGCCGTCGAAGTCGCGGGCGAAGCGGTTGAGATCATCCCGGGCCTTGTCGGCTTCACGCTCGATGCGCTGGGCGGCGGAATGGAAGGCGCCGATCAGGGACTCGCAGATGGTCGACTGAAAATCCTCCAGGGCCGTCTCGGAGAAGACGTCGAGCACTTCGTTCATCAGGGCGTGGCCGAGCTGTTGGAGAGCGTCTTCTGCAGGGTGGACTCGGGGGTCGTCGAGCAGCAGGGCCTGGGCCTCGAAGCTGCTCATGGCGCCAGTTACGGGAGAGAAGGCTGTAAGTTGCATTGGGAGGAATCCCTTTTCGGAGTGGGTGCGGAGCCCATCGGCTCGTTGACCGTCTCGCGCCGACGGCCGGCGTCCCCCACAAGGGCTTTGAGCGCAGCGTCCCTTGTGGTGGGTGCCGGGCGGTGGCGAGGTCACAACAAGCCAGAGGGGTTCGGGCCCTCATCGACAGGACGGATCCACTGCCTCTTGCACTCGCTCCCGCATCCCTGGCGCCGTGGGATCGGGGTCCAGGACCTGCGATGATCCCGCCACACTCCCAGACGCACCAACCCCCGGGCCTCGCCGAACGAAGCGCCGGCCTCCCCAAGATTGAAGGGGGGCAGCCGACACCGAGAACACTGCGCCTCTCCGCCGTCAGCACAGGCTGAAGCCGACCGGGCTCATCACAACGCCGGCCGCGCCGGCTCCCCTCGCCGACATCCGGCGCCCGCCAACCAAAAGGCCCGCGCCGGCATCCGTCACTCGTAATGTGCTCTTGACGGATCTCTAAGCGTCCTTAAGCGCGTTCAAGAGCGCGCGCCTTGCAGGCTCTGCGGAATTGTGGTTTGCTCTCTGACGCACAGTAAGCCTTATAACTGGCTCTTGAACGCCCATGCCCGCCCGCAACACGCTGCTCCTCGCACCGCCCTATCCCGTGGAACTTGCCCTGACAGAACTCGGGGCGAACTTGCGGACAGCGCGCCTGCGTCGAAACCTGACCATCGAGGAGGTCGCTCAAAAGATTGGAGCGGGTCGCCGCGCCGTGTCGGACGCCGAACGTGGCAAGCCAACAACCAGTGTCGCGATCTATGCCGCCCTGCTTTGGGCCTTCGACCTTCTCGCCGACATGCACAGCCTGGCCGACCCAGCTCGCGACCAGGAAGGACTGATCCTCTCACGCTCAAAAGCCCGCGTCCGCGCCCGGCGCGGCGAAGCCTTGGACAACGACTTCTAGGGCCAATGACTGGGGGGGTTGCGGCGGCCGGGCCGTTCGGATGCTGCGCCAGCGGCCTCTTGTTGCCATTTTGCCACCGCGTGATTATTATTCTCTGCGTGGAGATACATTATGTCTGATCCAACTCGCCTCTACACGCCAGCGGAGGCTGCCGCGGTCAGCGGCTTGGCGCTGAAGGCGGTCAACAACGCCATCGACAAACACATCGTCGACATCGTTCGCCCGGCAGCGGCGGGTCGGCGGACGATCCGGCGCTACCTGACGCCCACCCATCTCGTGTGTCTGCGCCTGGAGCACGGACTTGTCGGCCGATTGCCGGTCGAGCGCCGGCAAGGACTATTTCGAGAGGTGGCCGCCAAGCCCGACGCCAAGCGGCTCAATGCTGATGATCTGCTTCTGGTCGATATCGGGGAAGCCCGTCGCCAGGTTGCTGAGCGAGTGCGGGACTTGGACGAGGCGGAACAAATCATCCACATCGACAAGGATACGCTGGCTGGTGAACCCGTGTTCAAGGGCACGCGTATTCCCATCTATGGCCTGGTCGCCATGCTAGAGGCCGGCGCAACGCCCGATGAGTTGATAGCGGGCCATTCCAAACTTGATCACCGCAAACTCGGCCTGGCTCGGCTTTGGGCCGCCGCGCACCCACGCCGTGGCCGGCCTAAGCGCCTGACCGACTTTGGCTTCACGTTGAAGTCGACAACGCGACGCCGCCTGCCGTCTGATCCTTTGAAAGCGCCGCCAACATCAGGCTCCAGCAGGTCTTGAGATTCCTGATCGACGAGTGCTTGCACCCAACCCTGGCCGACGTCGCTCATGGCGCCGGCCATGAGGCGCATCACGTCAACTTCCTGGGTCTGGCCTCGACCAAAGACCACGACCTGATGCCTAGAATTCTTGAAGGCGACTTCGTCTTCGTCACCAACAACGCCGCCGACTTCCGGCGCCTCTATCAGGCCCAGGCGATCCATGCCGGGCTGGTGATATTGGTGCCTCAGGCGCCGCCGACCCAGCAGAGGGTGCTGTTCCTGGCGGCCATGGAAGAGATCGGGCCAGACAACGGATTGATCAACGAAGCCCTGGAGGTTCTCATCGACGGCGATGAGGTGATCTTCAATCGATATGAATGGCCCGCGCTCTAATCGCCGAGGGGGCATCCATGACCGGCGCGCCGACTGCGCCGAGGGCGCCTAGATCAACCCCAGCGCCTTGAAGCTCGCGACCTCGGCGCGCCCGACAATGACGTGGTCATGCACCGCGATACCCAGAGTCCGCGCGGCGTCGATGATTTTCTTGGTCATCTCGATGTCGGCCGACGAGGGAGTCTGATCGCCACTTGGGTGATTGTGGACCAAAATTACCGCACTGGCCGACAGTTCTAAGGCGCGGCGCATCACCTCCCGCGGATAGACGGGCGCATGGTCGACCGTGCCCTGGTTCATCACCTCGTCGGCGATCAGCTGATTCTTCTTGTCGAGGAAGAGAACTCGAAACGCCTCGCGCTCGCAGTGCGCCATGGTGAGCTTCAGGTAGCTGAACAGCGCGGTCCAGGAGGAGACGCCGAAGCGGGCCGGCAGCTCCGCCAAGGCGAGGCGCTGCGTGGCGGCGTAGATCAGCTGAAGGTCGATCGCGACGCCGGCGTCGACGATCGCCGACAGGGATGCGATGTCGGCCGCCAGGACCCGCCTCAGGCAGCCGAAGCGGCCGAGAAGCGCGGCGGCGTGGGCCTTGGCGCCGCAAGGCATCGATCGTGAGAGCAGGAGTTCGAGCGTCTCGGCGTCGTTGAGGCGGTCCAGGCCGCCAGCCCTGACCCTTGCGCGAAGAACATCGGCCGAGGCGTCCGGGCGCGACGAGCCGGCATAGCGAGCGGTCATCTCGCCCACGCCCGGCGCGGCGGCGAACAGATCGGCGGTCTGGGAAGGTGTGGCGTCGTTACGATGGGAAGGTCTGGGCATGGAAGCCTCAAGCAGCCAGCGCCGGACCAAATCCCGGTTCGCTCGCGAGCTCCCGCCCTTCCTCCGACTTTCCCATCGGGCAGGGCAGGGCGGGCGCCGACCCCGCCAAACCCTCGCAACACCGGGGGAGAGGCCCGGCGCCCTTACGCGGCCAGGGGTTGGCTGGCCTGCGCCGGCTGGCTGTAGGCGAGCAGGTGATCGACGGCCCGTTGGGCGTGCCCAGAGGCTTCCAGCAGGGCGCCGGGCCGGTCCTTCAAAATCTTGACCCAGTGACCGAGATACGCCGCGTGGCTGTCGAGGATCTGCGGCCTTAGCCCGATCCGCAGTCCGATCGCCGCACTGCCGATTTCGGCGACAAGCTCCTCGAACGCATAGGCGGCGTCGCCGAACCGCTGGCCGAAGGTGCGGCCCAGGCGATGCTCCGCGCCGCTCCAGTGGGTGTTATGCCGACCTCGGCATAACGTCCATAATGCCGGGGTCCAGATTATGCCGCATGGCCGGGACCAGCGGTTGGCGCGCAGCCTTCCAGCCACGCGCC
>NZ_JAOTJD010000078.1:0-4602 GCF_042714595.1 Phenylobacterium ferrooxidans
CCCCGCCAGCAGTGGGCGACGGCGGCGGGCAGATCATCGGCCGCGTCGATCCGCGCCCGGAACCCCGCCTCCAGCGCGTCCCGTTCGTCGGCGATCAGCGCCATGCCCGTCGCGTGGTCGGCCAGCAGCGCCCGGTGCAGCCGCTCATGCCGCCACCACAGGCTCTCGCCGTCATAGGTGTCGGTGGGCGCCGGCCCCACCGGCGGCGGGCCGGCTTCGAACAACACCGGCTTGAACAGGCTGGTGCAGGGCGCCGAGGTGGCGGTCACCCAATGCACGGCGCGCTCGCCCCCCACCTCCGACACCATCGAGGCCACCGACTGGCTGCGGCGCGGCCCCTGCGCCGCATGCATGCAGAGCGTCCGCCCCACCGTATTGGCCGGGCTCCAGTCGGCCGCCTCCCCGTGGTCGCGCAGGATGGCCATCATGGCGCCGGGGGTCAGGGCCGCGCCCGCCCCGTCCAGAAGCGCCTGCCCCCGCGCGCAGCGTCCGCGCCCGAAGCTTATGGCGTCGCGCGCCTCGTCGATCAGCCGGGCCGCCACATCGAACCGCCCGGCCCCCTGCGCCGCCAGCCCCGGACTGATCGCCGACCAGTCGGCCCCGATCGAATAGGCGTTGGACAACGACCGCCGCCCGGCGACCTTCTCCACCACCCAGTCGCGCCCCACCGTCTCCAGCACATAGGCCTCCCGCGCGTCTGCGATGATGAAGCCGTTGTGGTAGTAGAACCGCCCCAGGTGGCCGCAGTCGCCGCCCTGGCCGTGCTGTTCCAGCAAGCCGATGATCACCGCCAGCGCCTCACCCGCGCTCGCGCCGCGCTCCAGCCCCAGCCGCACCAGGTCCATCCCCGTCAGCGCCCGTTTGCGCTGGGCCGGGACGCGGGCATGCAGCGCCTCATTGCCGATCACCACCCCATGTTCATTGGCGCCCATCTCCGCCCCCCACATCCAGCAGGGCCGACTGATCAACACCGCCTGGGTCTGCGCCACGTCGGGGATGGTGATGTAGGTGAGCTTCAGATCCCCGCCGCCCGTCCGCCGCCGGTGCATCTCCAGCACCTGGGCCTCGTTGCGCTCCCGGTCGCTGTTCTTGGCGAACAGCAGCTTCCCGCGCGGGGTCTCGGAGGCCAGGGCTACAAGGGTGTCGCACATGGGGTGAGCTTATCGGGGCAAGAGAGCTTGTCGACGCCTCCCTCAACAAGTTCCGTCATCCCCGGCCTTGTCCCGGCCATGACGAGCAACAGGAGAAAGGAGGCCGCCGGCTTGACCGACTCCCGCCGCGCGATCAAAAGCGACCATGATCCGCCTCATCGCCACCGACCTCGACGGCACCCTGCTGCGGCGGGACGGCTCGATCTCGGCGCGCACGCGGCAAGCCCTCGCCAATGCGCGCGAAGCCGGCATCGCCGTGGCCTTCGTCACCGCCCGGCCGCCGCGGGATGTCCACCACATCGCCGACGACCTGGGGATCACCGGCATGGCGGTCTGCTCCAACGGCGCCCTGCTCTACGACCTGACCCAGGCCCGGGTGATGCGTCATGAGGCCCTGCCCACGGCGGTGGCCCTGGAGCTGATCGGCGAACTGCGCCGGTCCGACCCCGACTTCAGCTTCGCCACCGAGCACGGCCACAAGGTGGGCCGCGAGGACGCCTTCCCGCTCTCCATGTTCGACGGCTTCATCCACCACCACGAGCCCCGGGTGGAGCCCGTCCACAGCCTCTGCGACGAGGACCTGGTCAAGATTCTGGTCCACCATCCGGCCCACGAGATCGACGATCTGCACGCCCTGATCCGGTCCCTGGCCGGCGACCGCGTGGCCGTCACCCATTCGGGCGCCCCCTTCGTGGAGTTCGGCGCCCTTGGCGTGTCCAAGGCCAGCGGCCTGCTCCACCTGGGCGCCGATCTGGGGATCGAGGCCCACGAGATCATCGCCTTCGGGGATATGCCCAACGACATTCCCATGCTGATGGCCGCCGGCCGCGGTGTCGCCGTCGCCAACGCTCACGCCGCGGTGCTGGCCGCCGCCCGCGAGACGACCGCCGCCAACGAGGACGACGGCGTGGCCCAGGTGATCGAAACCCTGCTGGGGTGAAGCGACGCCGCCCGTAGATTTCAAGCTGGGCTGTCGGAACGAACACCGGGTTTGAGGCGCTGGTTGGGCCTCAATCTCCGGAGAAACGTTCATGCGAAATGCAATGGGGGCCCTTGCGGGCGCCGCTCTGACCCTGGCCCTCATGGGGGCCTGTTCCAAGCCCGCGTCTGAAACCGCGACCGACACCTCGGCCGCCGCCAGCGACGCCAGCGCCAACGCCATGGCCGCCGGGGGCGCTGTCTCGCCGCCCGCCGCCAACGACGCGGTGGACGCCGGCGCCACGGCCTCGGACGTCGCCCCCGAGGCGGCCTCCAACTCCTTCACCGAAGGCCAGGCCAAGGGCCACATCGAGAAGGCCGGCTACACCGACGTCACCGGCCTGATGAAGGGCGCCGACGGCATCTGGACCGCCAAGGCGATGAAGGACGGCAAGTCCATGGACGTGTCGCTCGACTTCAAGGGCGCCGTCACCGCCCGCTAATCTCAAAGCTTAGGAGCTCACCATGAGCCGCACTGTCTCACGTCTATTCAACAGCCACGCCGAAGCCATGACCGCCGTCTCCGAACTGGAACACGCGGGCATTTCCCACAACGATATCAGCCTGGTGGCGAGCAACGCTGACAACTGGCACGAGGGCCATCGCCACGACAAGGCCGACCTCGACGACGACAACGAGACCGCTGAAGGCGCGGCCGAGGGCGCCACCAAGGGCGGCCTGCTCGGCGCCGGCGGCGGCCTGCTGGCCGGTCTCGGCATGCTGGCCATCCCCGGCCTCGGCCCCGTGGTCGCCGCCGGTTGGCTGGTCTCCACCGTCGTCGGCGCCGCCGCCGGCGCAGCGGCTGGCGCGGCCACCGGTGGCGTGCTCGGCGCCCTGAAGGACGCTGGTCACTCCGACGAGGACGCCCACGTCTATGCCGAGGGCGTCCGCCGCGGCGGCGCCCTGGTCAGCGTCAAGGCCAAGGACGAGGACGCCGCACGCGTCGACCAGATCCTCAACCAGCACCAGGGCGTCGACGCCGTGACGCGCGGGACCGCCTACCGCGCCGATGGCTGGAGCCGCTTCGATCATGACGCGGCCCCCTACACCGCCGATGAAGTCCTCCGCGAACGCCAGCGCTACGGCGAGAGCCGCTCCTTCCTGAACCAGGACGGCCGCGACGACAGCATCGACACCGGTGGCGACCGCCGCCCCGCCGGGATTACCGCCCCGATCCCCGGCACGAACATCTAGGTCAGAGGCGCCGCCCAAGCCCACGGCGCTGAGAACCGCCAGGCCCTCCGGCTCGCACCGGGGGGCCTTTTGGCGTGGGCGCGGCCGGACTAGCGTCTCACCCCGTTCGCAGGAGAGAATCGCCGATGGCCCGCTTCATGATCATCCCCGAAGTTCACCTCGTCCTGATCCGCGACGGCCAGGCGCTCATGGGGCTTCGCCGCAACACCGGCTATGCCGATGGCCAGTACGGCCTGGTCTCCGGCCACGTTGACGGCGGTGAGACCTTCGCCGCGGCCATGGCCCGCGAGGCCCTCGAGGAGGCGGATCTGCGCCTCGCCCCCTCAGACCTGGTCCTCCTCCACACCATGCATCGCAAATCCGACAGCGAGCGCCTCTCCCTGTTCTTCCGCGCCCACACCTGGCCGGGCGAGCCGGTGAACATGGAGCCCGACAAGTGCGACGACCTGGGCTGGTTTCCGCTGGATCAACTGCCCGCCAACACCATCCCCTACATCCGCGCGGGACTGGCGCACGTGCTGGCCGGCGAGATCTATTCCGAGTTCGGGTGGGGATAAGCAGCGTCCTTCTCCCGCATGGGGAGAAGGAAACACAAGTCATCACCGCCGCGAGCCGCCCCCCGCTTGATCTGGCTCAGGGTGGGTGGACCCTGGCGGGTCTATCAAGGCCCGGAGCGCCGTCGCGACGCCCCCATCGAAGGACTGCGCCATGCTGGAATATCGGGTCGAAGCGCGCCGGGTCGACGCCCATGGCAGCCTGGCGACGACGAAGGAGGCTCAGATCCTGCTCGACACCGACGTGAAGGGGCGGCCGGACGCCTTCAACCCGGCCGAGCTGTTCCTCGCCTCCATCGCCGCCTGCATGATCAAGGGTGTGGAGCGGGTCACACCTCTGCTGGCCTTCGAGCTGCGCGGCGTGGAGGTGCGCCTGCACGGCGAGCGACAGGACAGTCCGCCGAAGATGGTCTCCATCGACTATGAGCTGATCGTCGACACCGACGAGAGCGACCACCGGTTGGAACTCCTGCACACCAATGTGCGGAAGTACGGGACCATCTCCAACACCGTCGCCACGGCCCTCCCCCTCACCGGCAGGATTGTTCGCAAGTCCGCCGCCCCGACGTCCGAGACCTAGTCCCGCAGCGCCGATGAAGCGGCCCTCGACACAGCGCAGCGGTCTCAGCGCCTGACCAACGGCGTCGTGCGATTGATCGAGACCTACGGTGTCAAACTTTCCTCCCCCGTTTACGGGGGAGGGGGACCGCCGATAGGCGGTGGAG
>NZ_JAOTJD010000079.1:0-4545 GCF_042714595.1 Phenylobacterium ferrooxidans
AACACCAAGGAGACATCTGCAGAATCCGCTTCGACCTAAGATTTCGACTCCAACGCCATATGCGATTCCCCTGCCCGCAAGGGGAGAAGGATCAGCTCAGGGCAAGACCACCACGCTGTCGGGCAGCTCGTTGGGATTGTCCGTCGCGTTGGCCGGGAAATGCTGCGCCAGGATGTCGGCGCAGAGGCCGATCGCCGCCTCGAAGCCCTCGGCCGGCTGCTTGCGCTTGATGCCCGAAATCAGCGCCGCCATGGCCTCGTCCCAGACCTTGGGATCGACCTTGGAGGCCACGCCCTCGTCGGCGATCAGCTCGGCCATGCGCTCCTTGGCGGAGACATAGATCAGCACCCCGGTGCGTTCGCGGGTGGCCGCCAGGTTCTTGGCCAGGAACTGCTCCTGGGCCCGACGCAAGACCCGCTCCCGCTTCAGCCCCTTGGGCGTCAGCAGCCGGCGCAGGGGTGGGATGATCCCCACCAGCAGGGCGACGGCCACGAACAGCACCCCCTGCATCAGCAAGGCCCACGTCAGGGCGCTGCGCACCGACTGTTCGGCCACCGCCCCGATCTGGGCGGCGCTCCACTGGCCGGTGAGGATCTCCGGGGCGCTCACCTGGACGCCGCCGGCCAGCAGCAGGGCCGGCACGGCCAGGGCCGCGATCGCCGCCCAGGTCACCGGGACCTCCCGGTAGTCGGAGGATTCCCGGGCCACCACGGTGTAGATCTCACCGCGCGTCCGCAGCTCGCCCCGGGCGACCGCGGCCTCGACCCGCGCGCGGTCAGCGTCTGACAGCATCACCATCCTCCTGAAGATCCACCGCCGCCGAACGATCCACCGCCGCCGCTGAAGCCGCCGCCACCGCCGCCACCGCCCCAGCTGCTGCCGCCACCGCGGCCGCCGCTCGAGAGCAACATGGGCAGCAGCCACCAGAGGCCGCCGCCGCGCCGCCCACGGCGACGGCGTCCGCCCCGCAGGATGCCGCTGAGCACCCAGATGATGATCACCACGATGAAGAT
The DNA here is from genome assembly GCF_042714595.1 of Phenylobacterium ferrooxidans. Classification (NCBI taxonomy): domain Bacteria; kingdom Pseudomonadati; phylum Pseudomonadota; class Alphaproteobacteria; order Caulobacterales; family Caulobacteraceae; genus Phenylobacterium; species Phenylobacterium ferrooxidans. Next base: position 1,014 of record NZ_JAOTJD010000079.1, read on the forward strand.
GATCACGCCGGGCAGGCTGTTTTCCGACTCGGGTTCCGGCGCCGGCGTCGCCGTGGCGATGGCCTTGGCCTGATCGTCGGGCAGGGATAGCTGGCCGATCACCGCCTCAGTTCCCGCGATCACGCCCGCCTCCATCTTGCCGTCGCGGAAGGCCGGCAGGATCTTGGTCTGGATGATCACGCTGGAAAGCGCGTCGGTCAGTATGCCCTCGAGGCCATAGCCGACCTCGATGCGCACCTTCTTGTCGTTGGGGGCCACCAGCAGCAGGACCCCGTCGTTGCGGGTCTTGTCGCCGATCCCCCAGGCCCGGCCCAACTGGTAGCCGTAGTCCTCGATCTCGTAGCCGCCGAGGTCGGGCAGGGTCGCCACCACCATCTGACGTCCGGTCTTGGTCTCCAGGTCGGCGAGTTCGGCGGTGAGCTTCTGTTCGGCGGCCGGCGACAGCAGGCCGGCATTGTCCACCACCCGCCCGGTGAGCGGGGGGAACTTGGGGGCGGCCAGCGCCACCCCCGCGCTCACGACGAGGCCGAGGACCGCGAGGCCCAGCAGGCCCCGCAGTCCCTTGCGCTGGGTCATTGGGCCGGCGCGGCCGGCAGGGTGGACGTCGCCGGCGGCGTCGTGGGCGAGAAGCTGACGCTGGGCGCGGCCTGTGCAGCGGCGTTGGCCTGGAACATCACCATCGGCTTGGAGCCGCTATGGACGGTGGAGGCCCAGAAGCTGTTGGGGAACTTGCGGAACTCCAGATTGTAGTCCCGGACCGCTTCGTTGTAGTCGCGGCGCGAGACGCTGATCCGGTTCTCCGTACCCTCCAGCTGGCTCTGCAGGGCCAGGAAGTTCTGGTTGGACTTCAGGTCCGGGTAGTTCTCCTGGATCATCATCAGCCGGCCGAGCACGCCCGACAGCTTGTCCTGGGCGGCGGCGTACTGGGCGAACTGGGCCGGGTCGGTGAGGGTGGAGGCGTCGACCTTGACCTGGGTGGCCGAGGCGCGGGCCTCGGTGACGGCTGTCAGGACGCTCTTTTCCTGGGCGGCGTAGCCCTTCACGGTCTCCACCAGATTGGGAATCAGGTCGGCGCGGCGTTGATACTGGTTCTGCACCTCGGCCCACTGGGCCTTGGCGCGCTCTTCCTTGGTGGGGATGTTGTTGATCCCGCAGCCGGCGATCAGGACAGGCGCGAGCACCAGCAGGGCGACGCGCGCGAGGCGATTGCGAAGGGTGGACAAGGTGTGTGGCTCCCCAAGAGCAGCATCAGGATCAGGCCTGACTATCGGCCTATGTGGCCCCGTCGTTGAGATGGCGCAACGACAGGGCGGATTAAGCTTTGGAAAGCTCCGCCGCACAAGTTGGTTGCGACTTGCACGACGCCTCCGTGCGCGCGGATGACCTTGAACTCCAGGACGGGCAGCCTCGCTCCGTCAGGCTCCGCGCAGCAGGACGCCGGCGGTCAGGATCGCGAAGGCCACGGCGAGGGTGGTGAACACGTGCTCGCTGATCAACGGGATGTCGATGCCGCCGTACTGGACCAGCATGGACAGAACAGCCAGCACCACCGCGATGGCGAACAGGGGTACGGAGGGGGCGGTGAGGGCCACACCGGCGCGACGAGCAGCCATGGGAGAATATCCTGACGCCCCACCCGGCGAAGGCCGGGCGCGAGCTTGACCATAACGCCGGCCGAGCGTTGCGGTTGCTGTGGCGGCGGGTGACGCGAGACGGGCGGAGTCCGTCGGGTACTGGGCTGGACCAAGTTCGCAGCCCTTCATCTCAGTGAAACACCGCCAACTGCGGAAGCGAGGCGTTCCCCGACGCGATGCAGACAGGCAACCTAGCTGGGCAGTAAGCGGGCGCACTGCCCGAAAGCAGACCCTCCAAAGGTCGGCTAGGGGTGGCAAGCGGACATTGACCCAAGGAAGAATGAGCCTAATTTTCGGGTATGAAGGCGCTCACCTATTCTCTCGCGTTCGTATCGGCCGTCATGCTTACGGGGTGCGCTCATGCCCGTCAGTCCAGCTGCTCCGCCCCGCCCGGGGCTAGTGGCGAAATCGAGCAGACCGTCCACGCCTTTTTCGATGCGCTTCAGAAGGAAGATAAGGTCGCGTTCCAGCGCCTGACTACCGCTTCGTTTTACTCATTCGATGTTGGCAAGCGTTTCGCCGGGACCGAATTAGTAAACGTAGTGCGGGATGCTCACTCTCGAGGCGTGCAACTCAATTGGTCGGTAGGCCCATTAGACACAAAGCTCCGCTGCGACGTGGCATGGTCCGCATGGGAGAACGTGGGCAGCGCCGGTATCCCACCTGACGTCCGACCTGTCCGCTGGCTAGAGTCCGCCGTACTGGTTCGTCAGGACGGGAGCTGGAAAATCGACTTTTTCCATTCGCAGCGCGCGGCTGAGAAATAATCCGTGCAAGTCTGCTAACGTCCGCAACGGGTCGCGAACGGTCGTGAGCAAGGCCGCCGCAAGCAGACGTTCCGGCTCAGTGCCGGATAGCAGACCCTCCCAAAGGCTGTTCAGGGTGGTTAGCGGTCATCCGGAAATTTGGGGCCGTCTTGCTCAAGCGAGCTGCTCATTGCGCCGGTAAATTGCGCCCCACGTGACAGCGTTTCCTTGATAGAGGCCATCAGCCCGATATGGCTCCATCAGTTTCGTAAGGTCTTCTCTAAAGTATTCGACCTCATCCGGAGCCATGTCCCCAAGGCTGCTATAGGATAAGGCGTGCTTGACCAGTAACTCGAGGTCGCACCAAATCGTCTTATTGACCCTGACCCCACCCTGCTGGGCAAATCCTGCCATTCCAAGCCCCGCATTACCACGGCCGCCCCTGGCCTGACCCGGACGGTATGATTTTCGGAGGGCCACATACTGTTCGAGCCAGGGCGTGTCGTCCGACCAGCCGGCGCCGCAGTTTACGACACTTCCGCCAGGCCTGAGGTTTGACCCGATGAGGGCCACGAGAGACTCCGGCGTCAGCCAGTGGATCGCCCGACCAACAACGAAATGGTGGAAGCGGTGGTCGGCTACCGCGCCGGGAAGCGCGGGGGCGTTCAGGTCGTGCCGGAGATAGCGGATATTCGGGCGCTGCGGCGCTCGCTTCAGCATCCCCTCGGAAAAATCAATCCCGACGACCTCCTTGACCCGATCTGCGAAGCCCACGGATAGCTGGCCATTGCCGCAGCAGATGTCGAGTAGCGAGACTTCCGGACCGAGCGCCAACTCGATCGCCAGCTGTTGAAAGAGTCGGGTGTCGTAGGGCAGTCGGCGATCGTAGAACTTCGATGTTGCATCGAAGGCGTCTCTTGTCTCGGCAGTCATGTGGCATCGCGTGGCTGGAGGACGAGCGGACGGTGAGGCAAGGTAAGCGAATCTTTGCGTGTGAACAGAGCTGCACTCGTAACGGTTCAGCGGTTGATGCGAGAACTCTCGCCACTACTCGCGTCACCCTCAACGTCTGCAATGGGTCCAGGCTGTGTAAAAACGGCGAAGCAGCTTAGAATCTAGCATCGACGCAGCAGCCTTGGGGCCGTCGATGAA
>NZ_JAOTJD010000007.1:0-122633 GCF_042714595.1 Phenylobacterium ferrooxidans
GGCCCGAGCAGGCGGCCAGGGCGAGCGCCAGGAGGGCGGCGACGGCGGCCGCGCGCCGGCGGGCGCCTGAGGAGATCTCGTCCGGGAGGCGGGTCATCAGAGTCCTCGATCGCCTTTGCACATCCGTCGTGGGCGACGGCCTGGAAACACTCAGCCATGAGCATCGATTGCGCGGCAAGTCGGGCGTGGGTCGCTGATCCCTCTGATTGCCGTGGCGGAGGACAAGCCCGGGGATGACGGAGACGTCTCAGTCGCCTCGATGCGGCAAGCGCTCCATGCGCGAGCTATTCTGGGCGCCCAAGCGCCGAGCATGCGGCCCAGGAAGCCGAGCGCGGCCTGCCGCTCAAGCGACTTAAGTTCCGTCGGGCCTCGGCCCGTCCGGGTTCGACCCCCGGCGTCCCCACCAAAAAGGGGCGTCCCTACCGCCTACGCCCGGCGCCCCGGTGGTGCTCCGGGCGTAGGCGGCGTCGAAGGCCGCAGATCGCCGATCGTTCAGGGGACGGGTCGCCGCAGGTCCGGCGGCTAGAGGTCTCTAAGCCAATCCCAAATGAGGTCGGGGCGGCGATGGTCATTGAGGGGTTCACCCCCCTCCGCGGCGTTGCGCAGCCGTCCGGGCGGCGCGCCAAAGCGGCGGCGGAAGGCCCGATTGAAGTTGGCGTCGGAGCGGAAGCCGTGCCGGTAGCCGACCTCGCTGAGCGAAACCGCGCCACCCCTGTCCTCCATGATCGCGCGGAAGGCGTTGTCCAGGCGGCGAATCTGCACGAAGGCGCTGACGCCACCGAGGGGCTTGAACAACCGATAAAGCTTGGCGCGGGAGACGCCCAGCTCGGCCGCGACGCTTTCGGGCGTGAGGTCCGGGTCATCGAGCCGCGCGTCGATCAGGCTCCGCGCCCGAACCATGCTGACCTTGTCCGCCGGCCGCGCGTCCTCCCAGGCGACGCCGGCCTGGGCGAAGATCAGCGCTTGAACCAGGGCGCTCGCCGCCGTGGCCATCGGTCGCGCCTCGGCGGCGGTCAGGTTGGGGAGATTCTCCCAGAGCGCGTGCATGAACCCCGCCAGGAGCCGGCAGCTTGGGCTGTTCTCCGGCGCGACCAACCCATGCAGGTCGAAGCCCGCCGCGGGGCCAAGCAAGGCTCGCGGCAGCATCAGATTGAGCGTTGTGAACGCGTCGGCGCGGAACTGGAACGGCCGCGACCAGTCGATCAGGCGCAGGACGCCCATTCTGCTGTCGACGAGCCGTCCGTCGTAGTCGCCCTCCCACCGATTGCCGGGAAGGTCGAGAACCACCTGCACATTGTCGCCGCCGTCCGCCACCAGGTGAGCGGGAGACCGGTCGAACCGCTGCGCGACGCCCTCGCAACGGGAGAATATCGCCGCCTCGATGTGAAAGCTCTCCATGCGATTGGAGAAGGTGGCGTCGGCCCCCAAGAGCTCAACGGCGAAGATGCCTGCGCAGGCCCGCCGGTATTGCTCAGCGGCGTCGGCCTGCTCGCAGGCGTCGAGAACCCACAGGTCTCTCCGCACAGCCGGCGATCTAGAGATGGCGATCCCCTTGGCGGCGCGCCTTGCGCCGAAGGGGCGCTCCGCAGCCCAACAGGCAAGTGTTCGCCGCCCTCAACCTCCAGGTGATGCAAGTGCGACGCTGGGTCAAGATTCGGAGAACCCCAGGATAATGACTTCCCATCCTTCTAAACACAGACTGCCCAGGAAGTACGCTCAAACAAAGTGTAGGGGGATATTGCATGTCGAAGGCCGCGAGCACCACGACCAAGGTTGCGCAAAACGTGAAGGCGGGGCCGCAAGCCAAGGCCGACGCGGCTTCGGGCGGCGAAAACCAAGTCATCACGATCGATGTCATGGCCAACGACGCCGGCGGAAATGGCAAGGCGCTGTGGTCGTTGGACCAGGCCAATCCCGGCGTCTACACCGCCCCGGACGTGGCGATGATCCTGGCCAGCGGCGCCACGGTGCGTTTTGAGGGCGGCAAGGTGGTCTACGACCCCGGCCAGGCCTTCGACCATCTGAACGAGGGCGAGGTCGGCGCCGACAGCTTCACCTATGCCATCCGCATGGGGAACGGGGTGGTCAGCTACGCCACCGTTTCGGTGACCCTGAACGGAGAGAGTGATGGCCCCGTCGACGAGAACCTCGTCGGCACTGAGGGTGACGACACCATCCTTGGCAATGGCGGCCAGGACTACATCAGCGGCCTTGGCGGCCGCGACTATATCGATTTCGCCTACGGCGGCGCCGAGGGCGGCGACGGAAATGACACCATCGTCAGCAGCGGCCCAGCCGGCGGTTTCTTTACCCGCGCTTCGCTTGATGGCGGCGACGGCGATGACGTGCTCACCCTGGAAGGCGGCACGGGGTTCATTGTGTTCGGCGAGGTCTATGGCGGGAACGGCGATGATGTGATCAATTTCGGCGGTGTGGGTGACCTCAGTCCGCGATTGGCGCCAGGTTCCGGCGCCGACACGATCAACCTCAGCGCGACCGCGGCCACGGGCTCGGCCTACGTCCAGTTCGGTCCCGGCGAGTTTGGGGCGGGGGACGTCATCCAGGGGGTCGGTTCGGCGTCCGACTATCTCGACATCAGGACCGAAGGCGACGGGAATCTGACCGTCGCCGGCTCCACCTGGACATTCAACGGCGCCGCCGTCAGCGTCGCCGGAATTGACCGCCTGGGTCTTTATACGGACCAGGAAGGCGACTTCTCCCTCAACTCCAGCTTCGATTTCTCCGCCGCCACAGGACTGACTTCAATCGAGGTCCGGGGCGGCGGCGGCGTCGATCACTTCGTGGCGCCGACGTCCGGGGAGGTCGCGACCTTCTTCATGATCGCGGACACGAACGGCGACAGTTTCGTCGGCGGCGGGGGCTTCGACGTCCTCTCGATCCAGCCCGGAAGCGCCTCGCCGCAATCCTTGCAGATCAATGGGCCGGGCGGCGGTCTCGCCGGCGGGGTGCAGGTCGTCGGAGCCGACCGCACCGACGTTCTGATCTCCACCAGCGGTGGAGGCGTGATGGCCGCTGGCGACCTGACCGGAGTCGTGGCGGTCACCTCCTACGCCTATACCGGCAGTCCGACGGTCGTGGATTTTGGAGCTGTGACCGGTTCGGCCACCCTCGACTACCGTCTCGGAAACTATGAGGCCTTCTTCTCAGCCCAAGCCACTGTGATCGGCACCCCAAACGGCGACGTCATCCAACCCGGACGCGGCGACGACATGGTCACAGGTGGCGCAGGCGACGACCTGATCTATCTGTCCGAGCGAGGGTATTTCAGAGGAGACTATGGCTCTGACACGGTGGTGGTTGGGCCAGGAAGCGGACACGATCAGCTCCACGGATTCCGGCCCGGCGCAGGCCCTGGCCACGACGTGATCGACCTCTCCGCTTACGGCTTCAGCAGCCTGGCGCAGGTGCTGAACGCCGCTGCGGGCGATGATTCATACGGAATCCGCATCCAACTCGATGGCGCCAACTCAATTACGGTCGCAGACATCAGTCTGAATGAATTCACCGCCGACAACTTCGTGTTCATCTGAATCAGCGGCAAAAACGGCGCCGGCCAGCCCGAAGAATTCGGTGAAGAATTCGGTGACAGTGCATATATATCCCGCGTGGGTTGAGAATTGAATGCACTGTCACCGAAATTCCCCGAAATTCCCCGAAATTCCGCGAAATTCCGTCATTTGTCGCCCTGGGCAGGCGCGGCCCTAGCCCGAACGCGCTCACTATTGCCGCTGACGTTGGGGCCGCTCCCCGTTCCAACTCCCGTTCCGCCCGACGAGCCGGTGCTGGCGATGCAGCCGAAACGGGCTTGCGAGTTCCAGGGCGTCGGCAGGTTCGTGCCGGCGGAGAATTTCATGACGATAGTCTGCGAGCCACAAATCGCAGCCGCGGCCAGGGCGGAGTCCGCAGCGCTCTGCAGATAGCCCAGCTGTGTTGAGCAATACGACGCGCAATTGCTGGTGGGCAGCACGTTGGTTTGCTGATTGTAGCAGGCCCCGTGATTAGTCCGGCTGACTAGCAGGGCTCCGCCAAGTCCCAAGGTTGCGGTGCAGGAACAGTGGGCCGACTTGATCCCGCTGCAGGGATGCGCCTGCGCCTCAACACCGTAGCACATGACGATCAGGCCGCAGACCACAGGCGCCAAATTGAAAATCTTCACGGCATTCACTCCTTATGACCTTGCCGAAACAGCAGCAGTCACGGGGACGTTAGACGGTTTTACAACTGAGTATTGAAATTACCGATCTCCTCCCGAGGATGCGGAGACTATCGGGCCAGGCCTAGCCCACCCCCAGCCGCACAGGATCGAGCGCCGTGCCGGCCGGGTAGTTGCCGCCCAGCCATTGGCTGCCGAACATCAGCAGGGCGGCGGGGAGGGCGAGCTCGCCGGGCGCGGTCGCCATGGCCCCGAGGTCCAGCCTGGCGGCTTCCAGGCGGTAGGTGCGGGTGGGGTGGTCGGCGACGGTGAGGACGGCGCCGGCGTCGGTGATCTCGAGGATGGGATCGACCATCCAGACCTTGAGCATGCCGCCGTGGGCCTCGAAGTGGACAATGCCGGTGAAGGTCCCGCGTCCGGTCAGCCTGCCGGCCTCGTCGAGCGCCAGGGTGCTGTCGGGGCCGGCTGCGAAGACGAAGCCGCCGTCGGCGGCGGTCTGGGCGCCTTCGCTGGTCTGGGTCTTGCCGCCGGCGCCTTCGACATAGGCCCGGAAGCTCTGTCTCACGCCCCAGCTGAGGGTTCTGATGGTTTGCATGGGGCTCTCCTCAATCGATCCCGGACGGGCCGCGGCGGGCGGCGAAGGCGGCCTCGACGCAGGGCATGACCAGCCAGCCGATGCCCTCGCCCACGAAGGCCAGTTCCTTGGCGGTGCTGGAGGAGACGTGCAGGAACTGGGACTCGCAGATGAAGTGGACCATCAGCACCCGGGGGTCGATGCGGCCGGCGACGCCGTGCAGGTTGAACTCGTCGTTGAAGTCGCTGGCCTCGCGCAGGCCGCGCACGATGTGGGTGGCGCCGATCTCGTGGGCGTAGCCGATCAGGCTGCGGTTGGCGTAGTCGGCGACCTCCAGGGCGCCGCCGAACAGGCCGTCGGTCCCGTCTGGATCGGCGGCCTGGGGCCACAGCTCGGTGACCGAGTCGACGATCAGCTGGCGGCTTTCCTGGACGCCGAAGGTGCGGCCCTTGCGGACATTTGTGCCGATGGCGACGTGGACGGCGTCGAAGGTCGAGAGCGCCTTGCCGATGATGTCCAGGTGGCCCCGGGTGACCGGATCGAACGACCCCGCATAGAGCGCCTTGGTGGGGCCGGACTTACGCATGTGGGAACCTTGAACGCCTCGCTGGGGCGCGAAGAGTTCCGCGATGCGGAGCCGATGCGCAAGCCCCGGCGCGCGGAGGATTTTCTGGGTGGGATAGACCTAGCGGTCCGACGGCCCCCTCACCCTACCCTCTCCCCCGCGTAGGGGGAGAGGAGGGGATAGCTCGAGACCTGCCGTTGAACTCTCCTCTCCCCCCTGGGGGAGAGGGTAGGGTGAGGGGGGCTCTCCGCCGCAATGCTATGGTCACGGAATGATTCAGCGCCTGCTCAGCGCGGCCCTGGCGGCCGCCCTCGTCGCCCTCCCGGCCCAGGCCCAGACCGTGGTCATCGTCCGCCACGCGGAGAAGGTCGCCCCGACCGGCGACGTGGACCTCTCGCCCGCCGGCAAGGCCCGCGCGCTTGCCCTGGCGAAGGCGTTGTCGGGGGCGAGGGTGAGGATGGTGCTGGCGACGCCGCTTCGGCGCACAGGCCAGACCGCCGCCCCGACCGCCGACGCCGCCGGCTGGACGGTGGCGGCGATCGGCTTCGAAGGCGGGGATGCCGCTCACGCCCAGCGCCTGGCCGACGAGGCGCGCAAGGCCGGGCCCGGCGACACCGTGCTGATCGTCGGGCACAGCAATACGGTGGCGCAGATCGCCCGGGCGCTCGGAGATCCCGCCCCGGTGGCGCCCACCGATTGCGAGTACGACAAGATGACGGTGCTGGAGCTGGGCGGGCCGGCGACGCGGGCCATCCACACGCGCTATGGCGCGCCGACCGAGGCGTGCTCAGCATGAGCCCCCTGTCCCAACTGCCCCCCGACGCCTTCGCCAGGGAAGACGACGGGGACGACGCCGAGTTCTACGCGCAGGCCCGGCTGAAGACCCACATCGATGAGGCCGCCATCGCGGCCCTGACCGGGTTCTACCGCCAGGTGCTGCCGGCGGGCGGGCGGCTGCTGGACCTGATGAGCAGCTGGGTCAGCCACCTGCCCCCCGAAGTCGCCTATGGCGAGGTGATCGGGCACGGCATGAACGCGCAGGAGCTGGCCGCCAATCCGCGGCTGTCGAGGTGGTTCGTGCAGGACCTGAACCGCGACCCGCGCCTGGACCTGGCGGACGAAAGCCTGGACGCCGCGATGATCTGCGTGGGGATCCAGTACCTGCAGCAGCCCGTGGACGTGCTGGCGCAGGTGGCCCGGACCCTGCGTCCTGGCGCGCCGCTGGTGGTGAGCTATTCCAACCGCTGCTTCCCCACCAAGGCCGTGGCGGTGTGGCGCGACCTCGGCCCGCAGGGCCACGCCCGGCTGATCGAGCTCTATCTGGAGGCGGCCGGGTTCACGGACGTCGAGGTCCACCGGCTGCGGGACGGGCGAAATGGTGATCCGATGACGGTGGTCATGGGACGGGCGCAGGCTTGGTAAGATCAAAGGCCACGCGGAACAGGCGGCCGGGTCGGGCGAGCTCGTAGGTGAAGACCTCCGGCGTCAGGCCCAGGGACCAGACATTGGTGTTGGAGACCGCCCGGCCGGTGCGGGTGAACATGGCGATGGAATAGGCGTCGGCGGGGAAACGCTGCAGGTCAGGCGCGCCCGGCCCGGCGGTGTCGCCGCCATATTGCGAAACCTCGTCCTCCGACCCGTCGGCGTGGCGATGGTCGTGCTTGAGCCGCAGGCGGCCCCCAGGCAGGCGGGTGACGACCCAGGTGCGGGAGCGGTCCTCGCCGACCTGGAAGGGGATGCGGATCTCGTCGGCGGCGCAGGCCGCCACGGTCATGGTGAGCCTGGCCTGGCGCATGGCGGCGTCGGCGGTGGGGTCACCCTCCACCACCACGCCTGAGAAGGTCTGGCCGCAGAGACGGCTCAGGGACGCGAAAAAGGCGTCGGCGGGGGTCTGGGCCTGGACCGTCAGGGGCGCGGCGCACAGGGCGAGGATCAGGGCGAAGAGGAGACGCATGGGGACCACCTTTGGGAGGCGCCAACCTAGCGCCCGCGCCCCACCGGCGTCTCGTCAGAACTCTTCCCAGCCCTCGACCTGGGGTTTGCGGACGGCGCCGCCGGCGCGACTGACGGTCTTCAGGGCGGCGACGGGGCGGGCGGCGCGGGGACGTTCGGCCTCGAGGGCCGCGCCGGTCTGGAAGCGGCTGATGGAGCCGGCCAGGACATCGGCCTCGTTGCGCAGGGCGTGGCTGGCGGCGGTGCTTTCCTCCACCATGGCGGCGTTCTGCTGGGTGAACTGGTCCATCTGGTTCACCGCCGTGCTGACCTCGGCCAGGCCGGTGGCCTGTTCCTGGGCGCCGGCGGCGATCTCGGTGACCAGGCTGTCGATGTCGGCCACCTTCTCGATGATCCGCTGCAGGCTCTCGCCGGTCTGGCCCACCAGCTTCACGCCGGTCTCCACCTGGCGCGAGGAGGCGCCGATCAGGACCTTGATCTCCTTGGCGGCTTCCGCGGAGCGCTGGGCCAGCGCCCGGACCTCGGAGGCCACGACGGCGAAGCCCTTGCCGGACTCGCCGGCGCGGGCGGCCTCGACCCCGGCGTTGAGGGCCAGCAGGTTGGTCTGGAAGGCGATCTCGTCGATCACCCCGATGATGGCGCTGATCTCGCGGGCCGAGCCTTCGATGGCGCTCATGGCCTCGACGGCCTGGCGCACCACGTCGCCGCTGGTCTGGGCGTCGCCGCGGGCGGCCTGGACCACCTGGGCGCAGGCGATGGCGCCCTTGGCGGAGCGCTGGACGGTGGAGGTGATCTGCTCCAGGGCGGCGGCGGTCTCTTCCAGGCTGGCGGCCTGTTGCTCGGTGCGGCGCGACAGGTGGTCGGTGGCGGCGGTGATCTCGCCCGAGCCGTTGCGGATGCCGCGGACATTGCCCACCACGATGGTCATGGCGTCCTGCAGCTGCCCCATGGCGGCGTTGAAGTCGCCCTTCAGCTTGGCGTAGTCCTCGGGGAAGGCCTCGGCGACGCGATGGGTGAGGTCGCCGCGGCTGAGATGCTCCAGGCCGCTGGCCAGGGAGGCCACGACGACGGCCTGTTCGGCGGCGGCGCGGGCCTTGGCGGCCTCGGCGCGGGCGCGCTCCTCCTCGGCGGCGCGGCGCTGTTCAGCGCTCATGCCCTCCAGGCGCAGCTTCTCGATGCCCGCGTCCTTGAAGACGGCCACGGCCTCAGCCATCAGGCCGACCTCGTCGCGGCGGCCCTGGGCGGGGATGTCGACGGTGAAATCGCCGCCGGCCAGCAGGCGCATGGCCCGAGTCATGGCGGTGACGGGCCGGGCGATGGCGCGGGTCAGCCACAGGCCCACGGCCACGGCGATCAGCAGGCCCAGGAACAGGCCGGCGGCCAGGGTGAGATAGGCGCTGCGGGTGATGGCGGTCTGGCGGGCGGCGAGGCCGGCGAGGCGCTTGGTCTCACTGTCGAAGATCGCCTCAATGCCGTCCTCGGCCGGGGCGATCAGGCCGTCGGCGGCGCCGTCGGGGGAGATCATATCGACCGCCTGCTGGCGGGTGGCGGGGTCGGCGGCCAGCACCTGGCCGGCCTGCGCGATCTCGCTATGCCAGCGGTCAGCGGCCGCGCCGATGGCGGTGAGGGTTTCCAGGTCCTTGGGCGTGTCGGCGAGCAGGGGGGCGGCGGCGGCCAGGCGCGCCTTAAAGTTGGCCCGGTGCTTGGCGATGCGCTCGACATAGTAGGGGTTCGCCGAGAGGAGGAAGCCGCGATAGCTGTTCTCCTGGCGGGCCAGGAAGAACTTGGCCTCGTTCAGGGTCTGGATGGTCTGGCGGCTCTCGTCGGTCTCGGCCCGCGCGGTCTCCAGGGACTGGAAGGACAGGAAGGTCGCCGCGCCCATGCCGGCCATGGTCAGGGTGACGGCGGCGAAGCCCGCGGTGAGCTTGCGAGAAATCTTGAGGTTGTTGAATGACATGTCCGGGTCCGCCTTGGGGCCGGCGTCGCGGCGCCGGCGATCTCGCATCTACCTCGGCCCACTTGAGCGAATGGTTACCAGCGGTTGACGCAGGGTCGCCTGCGACAGCGGGCCACAGGCCTTGCGGGAACCGGCGTCCATGACCGGCATCTGCATGACCATCAGGATCACGTCCAAGGCCTGGGTCTCGAAGATGCCGGCGTGCGTCGCGCCGGCCCGCAACAAGCCTGGACGTGTGGCGTGCGTAAGCGACGATTAACCCTGATCTCTCATGGTCGGCGCCATTCCGGAGACGACAATGACCCGCCTGGCCTTGGTGATGATCGCTCGGGACGAGGCTCACCAGATCGCCCGGGCGCTCGACAGCGCGGCGGCCCATGTCGACCTGATGATCGTGCTGGACACCGGATCGATCGATGGCACCCAGGAGATCGCACGGGCCTGCGGCGCCCAGGTGCACGAGTTCGCCTGGTGCGACGACTTCGCGGCCGCGCGCAACGCCTCGCTGGACCTGTCGCCCGCCGACTGGAATCTGGTGCTGGACGCCGACGAATGGATCGAGAGCGGGGGTGAGGCGCTGGCGGTCCTGGAGCCCGACACCATGGGCTGGGTGCGCCGGGACAACCAGCTGGCCGACGAGGCGGTGGCCCAGACCTGGATCCCCCGGGTGCTCCCACGCGGGGTCCGTTACACAGGCCGCATCCATGAGCAGCCAGCGGGGCCCGAGCGCGGTGTGCGCCTGCCCCTGTTGCTGGGGCACGACGGGTTCACGCAGGCCAGCCTGGCGCGGAAGGGGGACCGCAACGAGGTCCTGCTGATGGCCGACCTGCGGGACCATCCGGAGGACCCCTATCTCTGGTTCCAGCTGGCCAAGGAGCATCAGGCGCGGGGGCATCCGCCCCAGGCGGCGCTGTGCTTCACCGAGGCCCTGCGCCTGGCGCCGACCGACGCGCCGTGGCGCCATGGCCTGGTGGTGCGGGGGCTGACGGCCCTGAAGGACGCCGGTCAGCTGGACGAGGCGCGGGCCTTGGCCGAAGCCGAGCGGCCTGCCTGGTCCGGGTCGCCGGACTTCCACTTCGCGGTGGGGGACCTCTATCTGCAATGCGCGATGTCAGACCCGGCGCGCGCGGTGAGCGAGCTGCTGCCGATGGCCGAAGCGGCCTGGAAGACCTGTCTGGAGATCGGGGAGCAGCCGCATCTCGACGGCTCGGTGCGCGGCCGGGGCAGCTTCATGGCCGCCCACAATCTGGCGACGCTGTACGAGACCTTCGGTCCGAAGGCTGCGGCCGCACGCTACCGTGAGCTGGCTTCCCTCCGCTAGGCTGCGACCTTCACATCGGTGCGCGAGAAATCGTCGCCGATGAAGAGCAGGGCGCAGTCGTTCTCTTTGGCCAGAGCGTAGGCGAAGCAGTCGCCATAGTTGAGACCGGCAGGGTGGAGCCCCTTGCCCCACTGCGCGTAGGCCTGGCTCACCAGACGCGCCGCGGATTCGCCAACGGGAATGACCGTGAAGGCGAGTCCGACCACAAGCTGGTCAACCTCAGTGGCGACCCCGCGTCGGGCGGCGACGATGAGCGCCTCGGCGAGGGTCGCCGCGGAGATCAGAACCTCAGTCTCGGCTTCCAGCACGGCGATGCTGGTCTCGCTCACCGCCTCGTCCAACACGATGGCCAGCAGAGCAGAGGTGTCGACGACGATCATTCCGGCAGACCATCCTCGCCATAGAGAAAGTCCTGGCTACGTTCCGCGGATGGGCCGGGGCTAGCCTTGGCGGCGCCGGCTCGGCGCACCGCGTCGATGATCGCCCGGCGAGTCCGGGGGTCTGGTTGAGTTCGAACAGGCGTGAGTCGCGCAGCCGCCTGCCCATGGCGGGTGAGAATGACCTCCTCCCCCGACTCCGCCCGGCGCACCAGCTCGGTAAGTTGAGCCTTGGCCTCAGTGACGGAAATGCGCATTTGAACCGATGGACTATTAAGTGGTCCAATATATTGGTCCAACATGTGGTCCAAAGTCAATTGACCACGAAAAAGGGCGGCGCCCGGAGGCGCCGCCCAGTTCGGCAGGGCTGGTGAGAGGGGTGGCTCCAGCCCTGAGTTCCAGTCACCCTTACGGGGTCGGAACGGTGATCGCCTCGGGCTGAGCCGAATCAGGGGTCGCCTCGGACGGAGCCGGGTTGACCGCTTCGGGAGCCGCTGTCACCGGCGGGACCACGATGGCGGCCGGGGCCGACGCCGAGGTCTGGGCCAAACCGGAATAGGCCTGCGGCGTCGCCGGGATCGTGGCGCTGGCGTTGGTCCCTGAACCCTCGGCGCTCACGGCGGAGGTCGCGGGGCGGGCCCGGGCCACACGGGTCGGGGCGACGCGAGCCGTGGCCCTGGGCGTCTCGATTCTGGCCAGCCTGGTGTCAGCGGGCGCTTCCGGCGCCATGACCGGCGGCGTGGTCACCGCGGCGGTCTGAGTGGGAGCCAGCATCGGGGCCGGAGCCATGGTGTTGGTGGCGCTCGGGGGCGGAGCCGCCTCGTCCTTGGGGCCGCCCATGAACATGACGCCGGCGCCAATCGCCAGGGCGATGGCCGGAACCGCCGCGTAGACCAGGGGATTTACACCCCCCTTGGCCCTGCCGGCCTTGGGTCGGGCATAGATCGGAGTTTCCGCAAACATCGGCGTATCGGAACCAGGCTCGGCGTCTCGGCGCTCAAGATCAGACGCGGCGACAGTCGGCTTGGCGAAGGGGCTATATTCGGTCGTCACTTTAAGACCTCCCAATGTTGTTCGAGAGGTTAAACGAGGGGTCTGGTCACACGTTCCGTGTTTTCACCGGTAGATCTCGGGTCTGGTGTGTCAAAAACGCCGCAACACCCAATAAAACATGGGCTTGAGGCGAGTCATATTTTTTTCGGAAACTTCCTAATTTTCGGATCAAACGGCTCCTGTCCTTTTCGGAACGCGCCGAAATCTCTCCAATTTTCGACGTAAACCCGCCCCATTTGACGCTCAGCTCAAATTTTCCGTCAGTTCGCCAATCGATCGGATGATGCGGTCGGGCCTGACCAAGCTTTCCGCGGGCAGGCCCTCTCCCAGGTGATCGTGCCAGATGGCGTGGATGCCCAGGCGCTGAGGCCCGGCCACCTCCCATTCGAGATTGTCGCCCACCATCCATGTCTCGTGGGCCTGCACGCCGAGGGCGGCCATGGCGTGGAGGTAGGCCTGCTCCTCCGGCTTGCCGAACCCGGCCTCGCCCTCGATCTGGATGTGGTCGAAGCGGTGGGCGAGGTCAAACCTCTCGATCTTCGCCCGTTGCACCGCCGCCGCGCCGTTGGTGACCAGGGCGAGCTTCACGCCACGCCGTTTCAGCTCGTCGATGGCCTCCACCGCGCCAGGGAAGAAGCGGATCTGTTCCTCGCGATAGGCGTCGAAGCGCGCGGCGAAGGCCCGGCCGGTTTCCGGGGGCAGGCCGGGCGTTCGCCGCCGAAGGTCGGCGAAGACCCCAGTGACGACACCGAGCCGCGCCGCGGCCAGGTCCATGCGCCCGCGCTTGTGGCGCTCGGCGTCCGACCAGAAGGCGCGGAAGGCGTTCTCCATCTCCTCCGCAACCCTGGCGGGGCCGGGGGGCGTGAGGTCGGCGGCGAACTCTTCGGCCACCTCGGCCAGCAGCTGTGGGCGGCGGCCCAGGGAGATGAGGGTGTCGTCCAGGTCGAACAGAATTGCGCGGGGCAGCAGGGTCATGGAACCAGCCTAGCCCGTGAACCGAGTCGTTGGACTGAGTCCTTTCCGCCACGGTGGACCCTGTCTGACGCGGGTGTGACAACGGGTGTCCAAAGCCCCGCTTGACCCGCGCCTCGCCGCCCCGCCAAGGTGGCGCGGACGTCGGAGGGTACGCATGAGTTTTAAGGCCCGGCTCGAACGTGAGTGGCGGTTCGTACGCGGGCTCAACCGCACCCTGAAGCGGGTGAAGACCATTGCGCCCACCTCGCCCAACCTGGTCTGCGACGATCTGCAGGCCGCCGTGGATCAGTGGCGTGAGAAGCCGGCCCTGACCTTCGAGGGCAAGACGCTGACCTACGGCGAGATGGACGCCATCGCCAATCGCTACGCCCATTGGGCCAAGACCAACAACCTGCGGCGCGGCCAGAGCGTGGCGCTGTTCATGCCCAACCGGCTGGAATATTTTCCCATCTGGTATGGCCTGACCAAGGTCGGGGTGATCACCGCCCTGATCAACAATCAGCTCTCAGGCGCGGCGCTCGCCCATTGCCTGAACATCTCCGGCGCCGGTCACGCCATCGTCGACTCCGAGACGTCCATCGCCTTCGAGCAGGCCAAGGGGCTGCTGGACAGACCCATGCAGCAATGGGTGCTGGGCCACGCGGTGGGCGATCAACGCGACCTTTCGCAGGCCTTGAAGAGCTGCAGCTCCCTGCCGCCCGACCGTTCGGTGCGCGAGGGGATGACGGCGAGCGACACGGCCCTGTTCATCTACACCTCCGGCACGACCGGCCTGCCCAAGGCGGCGCGGATCACCCATGTGCGGGCCCAGCTGTTCATGCGCGGCTTCGCGGGCTCCACCGGGGCCACGGAGCATGACCGGATCTACAACCCCCTGCCGCTCTATCACTCCACGGGGGGGCTCTGCGGCCTGGGCGCGGCCCTGCTGAACGGCGGCTCGGTGGTGCTGAAGAAGAAGTTCTCCGCCACGCACTTCTGGTCCGACGTGGTGGCCGAGGAAGCCACGATGTTCGTCTATATCGGCGAGCTGTGCCGCTACCTGGTGAACCAGCCGCCGGGGGAGGACGACACCCGCCACAAGCTGCGCCTGGCCTTTGGCAACGGCCTGCGCCCCGATGTCTGGGCGGAGATGAAGTCGCGGTTCCGGATTCCCGAGATCCTGGAGTTCTACGGCTCCACCGAAGGCAATGTGTCGATGTTCAACTTCGATGGCCGCACCGGCGCCATCGGACGTGCGCCCAAGTGGCTGCGCAATCGGTTCAACATCCGCCTGGTCCAATTCGACGTCGAGGCCGAGGCGCCGATCCGCGGGACCGACGGTTTCTGCATCGAATGCGGGCCGGGCCAGGTGGGGGAGTGCATCGGCAAAATCGGCCAGGGCGACGCGCGAAGCGAATATACCGGCTATGTCGACAAGGTCGCCTCGGACCGGAAGATCCTGCGCGACGTGTTCGAGAAGGGCGACGCCTGGTTCCGCACCGGCGACCTGATGAAGGCTGACGGTGACGGCTATTTCTACTTCATCGACCGGATCGGCGACACCTTCCGCTGGAAGGGCGAGAACGTCTCCACCGGTGAGGTGGCCGAACGGCTGCAGGCCGTGCCGGGGGTCACCGAGGCGAATGTCTATGGCGTCGAGGTTCCCGGCGCCGACGGCCGAGCTGGCATGGCTGGCCTGGTGGTGGACGCAGATTTCGACATCAAGGTCTTCGGCGACCAGGTGGCCGCCGACCTGCCGCCCTACGCCCAGCCGGTGTTCGTGCGCATCCTGCCGGCCATCGAGACCACGGGCACCTTCAAGTACCGCAAGCTCGACCTGGTGACCGACGGCTTCGACCCCGGCAAGGTGAAGGGGGCGATGTTCTACAAGGACGGCGCCAAGGGCTATGTGAAGCTGACCAAGGCCGGCTTCGCCAAGCTGGAGGCCGGCGGCGTGAAGCTCTGAGTAGATCCTCCCCCAGGCGCGTAGCGACGATGTGGGGGAGGTGGGCTCTCGCGAAGCGGCAGGCCGGAGGGGGATCGACGTAGTCGACACCAGTCGCCGTAGAACAAGAGTCAAAGTCCCCCTCAGTCAGCTTCGCTGACAGCTCCCCCAGTGGGGGAGCATCTGATAGGGCCAGCCAAAAAACCCGCCCGGCTAAGACCGCTTTAAACCCTACCGGACCATTCTCTCGTCATGGCCAAGCTCATTCTCGTCACCGGCGGCGCCGGGTTCATCGGTTCGTCGCTCTGCGCGCGCCTTGTCGCCGAAGGCCACAAGGTCATCTCGCTCGACAACTATTTCGCAGGGACGAAGGACGCCCATGTCGCGGGCGTCGACTACCGCGAGGGCCACACCAAGGATGTCGCGGCCCTGGTGCCCGAGACGCCGGACCTGATCTTCCACCTGGGGGAATATTCCCGCGTGGAGAAGAGCCTGCTGGAGCCGGCGACGGTCTGGGACCTGAACAAGGCCGGCAGCTTCGGCGTGCTGGAGTTCTGGCGGACCAAGGGCTGCAAGCTGCTCTACGCCGGGTCGTCCACCAAGTTCGGCGACGGCGGGCTGGGTCGCGACCAGAGCCCCTATGCCTGGACCAAGGCCACCAATACCGAACTCGTCCGCAACTATGGCGACTGGTACGGCCTGCAGTACGCCATCACCTACTTCTACAACGTCTACGGACCCGGCGAGCGGGCCGGGGCCTATGGCACCCTGATCGAGATCTTCCGCCAGCGCCGCCTGGCCGGCGAGCAGTTGCGGGTGAATGCGCCCGGCACCCAGAAGCGCAACTTCACCCACATCGACGACATCGTTGAGGGCCTGGTCCTGGTGGGCGAGAACGGGGTCGGCGACGACTTCGGCCTGGGAGACAGCCGCGCCTATTCGATCCTGGAGGTGGCGGAGATGTTCGGCGGCGAGATCGTCATGGGGCCAGAGGTGGCCGGCAACCGGATGAGCGCCGACATCGATACCTCGAAGACACGCCTGCTGGGCTGGTCGCCGACCCGCGCCCTGATCGACTATATCGGTCAGACTCCGGGCGCGAAGACCCAGCCCCGCCGAGCTTAGACGGCCGGCTTCAGGGGCAGGATCACCTGACAGTGGAGGCCGTCCTGGCGGTAGTCGAGCGTCGCCTCGCCGCCGAGTTCGCCCTTGAGGCTGCGCTCGATCAGGCGTGAGCCGAAGCCCTTGCGGGTGGGGGCTGTGACCTTGGGGCCCTTCTCCTCGGTCCAGGTGATCACCAGGCGCTGGTCGGCCAAAGTCCAGTTCACCTTCACGCAGCCCTCGGGACTGGAGAGCGCGCCGTACTTGGCGGCGTTGGTGGCCAGTTCGTGGAACAGCAGCCCCAGGGCCAGGGCCTGGGACGGCGAGAGGCCGAGGTCGGGACCCTCCAGCTTGTAGCGCTCGACGCCATGGGGCCGGAACTCGGCGCCCAGGATGTCGCGCAGGTCGGCGCCGCGCCAGCTGGAGGCGGTGAGCAGGTCGTGAGTGGAGGAGAGCGCCATCAGGCGGGACTCGAAGGCCTCCTTGAAGGCCTGGGGGTCGGGGCTGGTGCGCAGGGTCTGGGCGGCGATCGACTGGACGGTGGCGAGCGTGTTCTTCACCCGGTGGTTCAGCTCGTCCAGCAGCAGCTTCTGCTGCTCCTCGGCGCGCACCCGGTCGGTGACGTCGCTGCCTTCCACGAAGACCCCGGCCGCCTGCCCGTCGGCGCCGAGGATCGGCTGGTAGATGAAGTCCAGGAAGCGCTCCTCGGGCGGTCCGTCGGGCGCGCGCTGGAGGAGGACGCTGATCGACCGGCCGATGAAGGGTTCGCGGCTGGCCATCACCCCTTCGAGCAGCTGAATGAAGCCCTGGCCGCGCACCTCGGGCAGGGCCACGGCCACCGGACGACCGATGACCGGGCGATGGCCGATGAGTTGATTATAAGCGTCGTTGGCGAGGGTGAAGGTGAGGTCGCGCCCGGTGAGCACGGCCATGAAGCCGGGCGCCTGGCGGAAGATGTCGCGCAGCTCGCCGGTCTCCTGCAGCAGGGAGAGGTTGGCCTCCTGCACCTCCTGCACCCGTTGGAGCAGGCTGGTCTCGCCGGGCCCGGGGGCCAGGGCTCCGGGACCTTGGGCCGTATCCTTCAGGGCCTGGAGCTCGGTGACGTCGACGGTGTTCTGGACGATGAACGCCACCTCGCCGTCGTCGCCCAGCAGGGGTGTATGGACCGCCGACCAGTAGCGCATCTCCATCCCGCCGCCGCGGCTGGCCGGGCGTTCGATGGCGTAGGAGATAAGCGCCATGCTGTCGGCATGGCGGGTCTCGATGACGCGCTGGAAGGAGGCCCGCAGCAGGCGGCCGCTCTCGCCGGGATCGGGGAACAGCTCAAAGATGTCCCGGCCCAGCAGTTCCTCGCGGGTCCGGCCGACCACCTGGACATAGGCCTGGTTGGCGGCGACGTACCGCAGCGTCCGGTCCAGCACCATGTAGGGGCTGGGCAGGACGTCGAAGAGGGCCTGGAAGTCGATCTGCTGCAACACGTCGTCCCGCATAGCCTTGAAGCCCGCGGGGGCGCCCAAGCGAGGTCACTCTTAGCGAACCTGGTACATAGCGCACCGGGCGAAAAGTCGAAGCCTGACGAAAGGTCGCGCCGCCGCTGCGCATCGCGGCGGACTCGCCTATATCTGCGGCATGCCCACGGACGTGACCCTGGCGCCCCTGAAGGGCGCGGCCCTGATCAAGGACGAGGTGAGACGCCTGCCGGACGCGCCGGGGGTCTATCGCATGATGGGGGAGGACGGCGAGGTCCTCTATGTGGGCAAGGCGCGCTCCCTGAAGAAGCGGGTGCTGCAGTACGCCCAGGGGCGCTTCCACACCCAGCGCATCGCCCTGATGGTGGACCTGACCCGGTCCATGGAGTTCGTCACGGTCCGCACCGAGACCGACGCCCTGTTTCTCGAGATCAACCTGATCAAGCAGTTGAAGCCGCGTTTCAACGTGCTGCTGCGGGACGACAAGAGCTTCCCCGAGATCGTCATCCGCCGCGAACACCCGGCCGCCCAGCTGCGCAAGCATCGCGGCGCCCACACCATCAAGGGCGACTATTTCGGGCCCTTCGCCAGCGCCTGGGCGGTGAACCGCACGCTCAACACCCTGCAGAAGGCCTTCCTGCTGCGGTCGTGCTCCGACAGCGTCTATGAGAGCCGCACCCGGCCTTGCATGCTGCACCAGATCAAGCGCTGCGCCGCGCCCTGCACCGGGCTCGTCAGCCTGGAGGACTACGGCGCCCTGGTGGAGCAGGCCGAGGACTTCCTGCGCGGCAAGAGCCGGGCGGTGATCTCCAGGATGTCAGGCGAGATGCAGGCGGCCTCCGACGACATGGAGTTCGAGCGGGCCGCGCGCCTGCGCGACCGCATCCGGGCCCTGGCCTCGGTGGCCCAGGAACAGCAGATCAATCCCGAGACCCTGGACGAGGCCGACGTCTTCGCGCTGTTCGCCGAGGGCGGGCAGGCCTGCGTCCAGGTGTTCTTCTTCCGGGCGGGCCAGAACTGGGGCAACCGCGCCTACTTCCCCCGGGTCGACAAGTCCGACGAGGACATCGACGTGATGAGCGCCTTCCTCGGCCAGTTCTATGACGACAAGCCGATCCCGCGCCTGATCCTGACCAATGTGGAGCCGGCCGAGCGGGAGCTGCTGTGCGAGGCCTTCTCCCTGAAGGCCGGCCGCAAGGTGGAGATCAGCCGGCCGCAGAAGGGGGAGAAGAAGGGTCTGGTGGACCACGCCCTGACCAATGCCCGCGAGGCCCTGGGGCGCAAGATGAGCGAGAGCTCGGCGCAGGGGAAACTGCTGGCCGGGGTGGCCGAGGCCTTCGGCCTGGAGGCCCCGCCCGAGCGGATCGAGGTCTATGACAACAGCCACATCATGGGCACGAACGCCGTCGGCGGCATGATCGTGGCCGGGCCCGAGGGCTTCAACAAGAACCAGTACCGCAAGTTCAACATCAAGGGCACGGACCTCACCCCCGGCGACGACTTCGGGATGATGAAGGAGGTGCTGCGGCGCCGCTTCGGCCGGATGGTCAAGGAGGAGGAGTCCGGCGAGGCCTCCAGCCCGCGGCCCGACCTGGTGCTGATCGACGGCGGTGCAGGCCAGATCTCGGCGGTGATGGAGGTGATGGCCGACCTGGGGGTGGACGACATCCCCGTCGTGGGCGTCGCCAAGGGGCCTGATCGCGACGCTGGGCTGGAGCGCTTCCACGTGGCCGGCAAGCCGCAGTTCATGCTCGAGCCCAAGTCGCCGGTTCTCTACTACCTGCAGCGCCTGCGCGACGAGGCCCACCGCTTCGCCATCGGCACCCACCGCATCAAGCGGTCCATCGACATGAAGAAGAACCCGCTGGACGAGATCGAGGGCGTGGGTCCCGGCCGCAAGCGCGCCCTGCTGCACGCTTTCGGCTCGGCCCGCGGGGTGAGCCGCGCCTCGGTGGACGACATCATGAAGGTGGAGGGGGTCAGCGAGCCCCTGGCTCAGCGGATCTTCGACTTCTTCCGCAAGGCCTAGCGACTCTCGGCAAGCTGAGGCGTTAGACTGCCATGATGAAGTCCCTGCCCAACATCCTGTCCACCGGCCGCCTGATCCTGACGGTCCTCATGTTCGTGGCCCTGGCCGCTGCGGCGGGCGGCGTGCCCTATGTCAGCGAGAACCTGACGCCAGACACCCAGTTCGCCCTGCAACGGTTCGCCTTCTGGGCCTTCGTGATCGCCGCGGTGACCGACTATTTCGACGGCTGGCTGGCGCGCAAGTTCGACGCCGTGACGGTCTGGGGCGCGATCCTCGATCCGATCGGCGACAAGGTGCTGGTGGCGGGCGCGATCCTGGGCCTGATGGCGCTCGGCCCTCAACCGGCCGTGGTGCTGCCGGTGGGCCTGATCCTGTTCCGCGAGTTCACGGTCAGCGCCCTGCGCGAGGTCGGCGCGGGCCGGGGGATCAAGCTTCCGGTCACCCTGCTGGCCAAGTGGAAGACCACCCTGCAGCTTGTGGGCCTGGGCGCGGAGCTGCTGGTGGCCTCGTGGGCGGCGTTCCAGCTGCCGTCGGACCCGTCCATCCAGGGCCCGGTGATGATCTTCGCCCATACGGTGCTGTGGCTGGCCGCCCTGGTGACCCTGATCACCGGCTGGCAGTACTGGGACCAGACGCGCAAGGCGTTGGCCGCCTAGAGCCTGACGCGCTCTAGCTCATCGGATTGGCGGGCGGGGACGGCTCGGGCAGGGGGATGAACTCCTGGTCGTCGGCGTCGGGCAGCTTCATGCGGCCGGCGCGCCAATCGGCCTTGGCCTGCTCAATGCGCTTCTTCGACGATGAGACGAAGTTCCACTCGATGAAGCGCGGGCCCACCGGCTCGCCCCCCAGCAGCATGACGATGGCCGGCGTGACGGCGGTGAACAACACCGGCTCGCCAGGCTTGAACACGATCATCTGGCCTTCGCGGAAGGTCTGGCCCAGCACCTCGACCTCGCCGTGGGCCACATAGGCCGCGCGCTCGGGATACTCCGCCGGCAACTGCGCCTTGGCGCCGGCTTGCAGGGCCCAATGGACATAGAACATCGGCGAGTGGGTCTTGACCCGCGCCTCCGCCCCGAAGGCCTTGCCGACGATCAGCCGGGCCCACATGCCGTTTTCCTCATAGGTCGGCAGGTCGGCGACGTCGTGGTGGTAGAAGGCCGGATCGATCTCCTCCTGGCCGTCCGGCAGGGCGACCCAGGTCTGGATGCCGTCCATGCGCCCGCCATGCGCGCGGAGTTCCTCAAAGCGCTCGGAGTGGGTGATGCCGCGGCCCGCGGTCATCCAGTTCACCTCGCCGGGGTTCACCACCTGGGTGGCGCCCACCGAGTCGCGGTGGGTCATCTGGCCTTCGAACAGATAGCTGACGGTGGACAGGCCGATGTGGGGATGGGGGCGGACATCGACGCTGCGGGGGAAGCCGGCGGTGAAATCGGCCGGACCCATGTGGTCGAAGAAGATGAAGGGCCCCACCATCCGGTGGGCATGGAACGGCAGAACCCGCCCCACCTCGAACCCGCCAAGGTCCTTGCGGCGTTGTTCAATGACGAGGTCGATCATGGGAAGGAAGCCCTAGGAGTGGGCGCTCACATACGGGCTGACGAGGCCGAGCGGCGCGGCGGTCGTATTCTTCACCGATCGTATGACGATCCGGCTCTCGATGTTGGAGACCAGACCCAGGGACAGGATCTTCTCGCGCAGGAAGTCGTCGAAGGCGTGCATGTCGCGGGTCACGACCCGCAGCTCGTAGTCGGCTGAACC
Organism: Phenylobacterium ferrooxidans; assembly: GCF_042714595.1. Taxonomy (NCBI): domain Bacteria; kingdom Pseudomonadati; phylum Pseudomonadota; class Alphaproteobacteria; order Caulobacterales; family Caulobacteraceae; genus Phenylobacterium; species Phenylobacterium ferrooxidans. The sequence continues at coordinate 21,234 of NZ_JAOTJD010000007.1, forward strand.
GGTGACGGTGGCGCACTGCACCACCTCGGCCAGCTTGGTGATGGCCTGCTCGAAGTCGTTGAGGTTGTCCTTGGTGGGAAGGCTGAGCTTGACGGTGCAGTAGACCTCGAAGCCGAGGCCCAGCAGTTCGCGATCCAGGATGGTCACGCGGCGCTGGATGATGCCGGAATCTTCCAGGCGCTTGATCCGGCGCCAGCAGGGGCTGGAGGACAATCCGACCCGCTCGGCGATCTCGGCGACGGACAGGCCGGCGTCATGCTGGATGAGATCCAGAATCTTAGCATCGACAGCGTCGAGAGCCTCAGACAAGTTTTCCTCCCACACTTGGCGCTATTGCGCGTCATTCGTGCCCCGGAACCGCTGTCAGGGGGCACGCCTTTGGCAAGCAATTGCGGCGCACTTATATGATCTTCTAACCTCGTTAGGGAACCCAAAAGGAAAGAAATTGCGATGCGGCACCAGGATGTGACGCTCGACGACAAATTTCTGCTCAGCCAGGGCCGGGTTTTCATCACCGGCGTGCAGGCCTTGTTGCGAGTTCTGATGGATCAGCGCCGCCTCGACCAGGCGGCCGGTCTGAACACCGCTGGTTTCCTCTCCGGCTATCGCGGCTCGCCATTGGGCGGGCTGGACCAGCAGGCGACGCGGGCGAAGAAGCACCTGGAAGCCTGCGAGGTGGTCTTCAAGGAAGGCCTCAACGAGGATCTGGCGGCCACCGCCGTCTGGGGCAGCCAGCAGGCCAATCTGTTCCCCGGCGCGAAGTTCGATGGGGTCTATGGCATGTGGTACGGCAAGGCCCCCGGGGTCGACCGCACCGGCGACGCCTTCAAGCACGCCAACTTCGCCGGGACCTTCCCCAAGGGGGGCGTCCTGGCCGTGGCCGGCGACGACCACACCTGCAAGTCGTCGACCCTGCCGTCGCAGTCGGAGTTCGCCTTCCAGGACTTCGAAATGCCGGTGCTGTCGCCGGCCGATGTGCAGGAGGTGCTGGACTACGGCCTGCTGGGCTACGCCATGTCGCGCTATTCCGGCCTGTGGGTCGGCCTGATCGCGCTGGCTGACACCATGGATAGCGGTGTCACCATCGACGTCGACCTGTCGCGCCACAAGTTCGTCCTGCCGGCCAACTTCGCCCTGCCGCCCGGCGGCCTGGGCATCCGGCTGAAGGACCAGCCGCTGGACAAGGAGCGCCGGCTCCGCACCCAGAAGATCCCCGCTGCGCTCGCCTTCGCCCGCGCCAACAAGATCGACCGCGTGGTGCTGCCGGCCGCCCGGCCGCGCCTGGGCATCGTCTGCCAGGGCCAGGCCTACAAGGACGTGATCGAGGCCTTCGCGGCCATGCGCATCAGCTTCGAGGAAGCGGCCAGCCTCGGCGTCTCAATCTACAAGGTCGGCATGCCCTGGCCGCTGGAGCCGCAGGGGCTCCGGGCCTTCGCCGCCGGTCTCGAGACCCTGATGGTCATCGAGCACAAGCGCCCCTTGATCGAGACCCAGGCCCGCGCCGCCCTTTACGACCTGCCGGCTCACGCCCGTCCGCGCATTATCGGCAAGACCGACGAGGTGGGCCATCCGCTGCTGTCGCAACTGGGCTCGCTGTCGGTGGCCGAGGTGGCGCTGGCCATCGCCGACCGCCTGCCGCCCGGGCCGCACATGGACCGGGTGCACGACTATCTGAGCCGGGTGTCGGCGGCCTCCATGGCCGCGGTGACCCTGGCCGCCGAACAGCAGCGCAAACCCTTCTTCTGCTCGGGCTGCCCGCACAACACCTCGACGCGACTTCCCGAGGGATCGCGGGCGCTGGCCGGCATCGGCTGTCACTACATGGCCAGCTTCTCCGATCCCCAGACTGACCTGAACAGCCACATGGGCGGCGAGGGCCTGACCTGGGTGGGCTCGGCGCCCTTCACCACCGAGGACCACGTCTTCGCCAATCTGGGGGACGGGACCTACAATCACTCCGGCTCGCTCGCGGTCCGCGCCTCGATCGCCGCCAATTCGCACATCACCTACAAGCTGCTGTTCAACGACGCCGTGGCCATGACCGGCGGCCAGCAGGCCGAGAGCGGATTCACCCCGGCCCAGATCACCCGCCAACTGGCCTCCGAAGGTATCGCCAAGACCGTCATCGTCGCCGACGATCCGGACCGCTACGCCCACGTCACCGACCTGGCGCCGGGCGTCGAGGTGAGGCCGCGGTCGGAGCTGATCGCCGTGCAGAAGATGCTGCGCGACACGCCGGGCACGACGGTCCTGCTCTATGACCAGGTCTGCGCCACCGAGAAGCGTCGCCGCCGCAAGCGCGGGTCGATGGAGACCGCCACCAAGCGGGTCTTCATCAACCCCCTGGTCTGCGAGGGCTGCGGCGACTGTTCCAAGGTCTCCAACTGCGTCTCCGTCGAGCCGCTGAACACCGAGTTCGGCCGCAAGCGGAAGATCAACCAGTCCAGCTGCAACACCGACTATTCCTGCCTCGACGGCTTCTGCCCCTCCTTCGTCACCATCGAGGGCGGCGAGAACGCCCAGGCCAAGGCCCTGCCGGCGCTCACCGCCGACTCCACGCCCCTGCCCAGCTTCGAGCCGCTGGAGGGGGTGAAGAACATCGTCTTCACCGGCATCGGCGGGACCGGCGTCACCACCGTCGCCTCGATCCTGGCCATGGCCGCCCACGTGGACGGCCGCGCCGCCTCGGTGGTGGACATGACGGGCCTGGCCCAGAAGGGCGGGGCGGTGTTCTCCCACGTCCGCATCGGCGAGCTTGAGGAGACCGTGGTCGGCGGCCGGGTGCCGGCGGCCTCGGCCCATGTGCTGATCGCCTGCGACATCCTCTCGGCGGCGGGGCCGGACGCGCTGTCGCTCTACGCCAAGGACCGCACCGTGGCCTGCGGCAATGAGGACTTCGCCCCCACCGCCGACTTCGTCACCGACCGCGACGTGCGGTTCGACGCGGGGAACATGGCCCGCCGGATCGCGGCGGCCACCAAGAGCTACGACGAATGCCCGGCGCACCACCTGGCCGAGACCCACTTCGGCGACGCCATCTACGCCAACATGATCATGGTGGGCTTCGCCTGGCAGAAGGGGCTGATCCCGATCTCCAGCCGGGCGGTCTATCGCGCCATCCGGCTGAACGGGGTCCAGGCCGAGGCCAATCTGCAGGCTTTCGAACTGGGCCGCCGGGTGGCCCACGATCCGGCTGAGCGCGGCAAGGCCGAGGCCGACGTGCCGACGCCGGAGACCATGCCGCTCGCCGAACTGATCGCGCACCGCGCCCGCGAACTGGCCGCCTATCAGAACCAGGCCTATGCCCGCCGCTACCTGACCCGGGTGGAAGACGTGGCTAAGGCCGAGGCCATCTTCGGCTCTGAGGTCCTGACCCGTTCGGTGGCGGTGAATCTCTACAAGCTGATGGCCTACAAGGACGAGTACGAGGTGGCCCGGCTCTATTCCGACGGACGGTTCGAAGCCGAGAAAAACGGGACCTTCAAGGGCGGCAAGGCCAAGGTCTGGCTCGCCCCGCCGATCATCGCGCCCAAGGACGCCAATGGCCGGCCGAAGAAGATCGCCTTCGGCGGCTGGATGCTGGACCTGGGCTTCCCGATGCTCGCCAAGCTCAAGGGCCTGCGCGGAACGGGCCTCGACCTCTTCGGCCACAGCGAGGAGCGAAAGATGGAGCGGGGGCTGATCGCGGCTTACGAGGCGGGGATCGACAAGCTGCTCGCCGGCCTCTCGGCGGAGAAGATGCCGCTCGCCGTCCAGATCGCCCAGGTCCCGCAACAGATCCGCGGCTATGGCCACATCAAGGAGGCGTCCGTCACCAAGGCCACGGCGCAGGAGACTACCCTGTGGGCGCAGTGGGCTTTGGCTTGACGAAGGGGTAGAGCGCCGCGGCGGAGGCCAGCAGCACGCCCGCGATGAGAGGCGCTCTCCAGTCGTCGGAGGCGATCCGCGCCACGAGCAGTCCAAGGCACACAACCGCGCCGGCCGCCGGGATGACGATAGGTATCTCGAAACCGCCTTTGGGCTCGTCCTTGCGCAAGGTCAGCACCACCAGGGATGCGTTGACCACGACGAAGACGCAGAGCAGCAGCAGGACCGTGGCGGAGGCGAGTTCGGCGATGTCGCCGGCCATGGCCAGGGCGATCAGCAGGACCAGCAGGATGAGGATGGCGATGTGAGGCGTGCGCCGCGTGGGATGAACCCGCGCCAGCCGCGCCGGCAGGCGTCCGTCGCGCGCCATGCCGTACAGCAGGCGCGAGGCGGTGACGTAGTTGATGAGGGCCGAGTTGGCGACGGCGAAGACGGTGATGACGACGAAGGCCCAGCCGGGGAACCAGGGCGCGGCCCGGGCCATGACGTCGGCCAGCGGGGCCTTGGCGTCGGCCAGCTCCCGCCAGGGGATGACCGAAACCGCCGTCACCGCCACGCCGATATAGAGGATGCAGGCTAGCGACATGCCGAGCACCAGCCCCAAGGGCAGGGTGCGTCGCGGGCTTTTGACCTCCTCGGCGACATTTAGCGTGTCTTCAAAGCCCACGAAGGAGAAGAAGGTGAGCACGGCGCCCTGCACCATCAGCAGCGGCGGGATGGCCAGCAGGCTGCCGCCGGACGGGGTCGCCGGGGTCTGGAACATGTCAACCGACCCCCAGTACTTCGCGCCCACGACGATGATCAGGGCCAGGCCGGCGGCCTCCACCACGCTGCAGACGACATTGGCCCACATGCTCTCGCGAATGCCGCGAAAGACGATGCCGGCCATCAGGAACAGATAGGCCACCGTCAGGACCACGACCGGTGTCTCTGACAGAAAGGGGATGCGCTGCAGGTTTAATCCGATGACCCAAGATCCCGCGGCGATCGAGGTGAGGCCTGAGCCAGCGACGGCCAGCCCCAGGACATGGGTCAGCAGGCCCCTGCCGTAGGCGCGGTGGGTGACGTAGGCCGCCCCCCCGGCCCGCGGGTAGCGGGAGCCGAGGGAGGCGTAGGACAGCCCGGTGAGCAGGGCGGCCACCATGGCCAGGAGGAATCCCAACCAGACCGCCGAGCCGAGTTCGCCCGCCGCCTTGCCGATCAGGCCATAGATGCCGGCGCCCAGCATGGAGCCTGCGGAGTAGAACACCATCTGGCCCAGACCGATGGTCCGCATGAGTTGCGGCTGGCCTGTCGGGGCGTCGGGGCTAGCGGAGTCTGTCAGGGCCATCTCCTTGCAATGGGAACGGTCAAGGTCGGTTCCCGACCGCTCCCAAGCTTTCGGCCAGGCGACCGCAACCTTATGCGGCCCGGCCCAGCACGCTGGCGGTCTCGCCTGAGGGCAGGGCGACGGCGCGTTCGGCGATCAGGGCGCGCCGCAGGTCGTGGTCCTTGTTGCGGGTGGCGGCCTCGATCAGGGTCAGGTCGATCAGGTCGCGCTGAGCGTGGCTGCCGCCGAACCGCGCTGAGCGGTTGCGGACCGTCCGCAGACGCTCAACCGCCAGGCCGTAGTTCCCGGCCCCGAAGGCGACGAGGCCCTCCATGACGGGCAGGCCGACCTCACCCGTGAAGCTGGCGTTGTCGCCGGGACCCTTGAGCGCCGCCTGCTGGGTTTCCAGCAGCGCCTGGATCGCGTCCATGCGGCCGGCGCCCACGAAGGACAGCATGGCGTGGGTGTCGTCGAAGGCGTAGGCGCCCAGGGTGTCGGCGCGGGCCTGGTAGACATCGGCCAGCTCGTTCCAGCGGTTCCCCAGATCGACGCCGCGCACCCACAGCCGCCACAGCAGGGCCGAGGCGTCCACCAGGTCGAAGGCCATGTCGGACTTCGCGCCCCAGATCGGGCCGTCATAGAGCTTCAGCACCTCGTCGACCTCGCCCAGGCCCAGGTGGAAGAGCGCCAGGTGCCACCAGTTGTGGACCGCGAAGAAGCTCTCGCGGGTCCAGGCGTCGATGTCGGCGCGCATCCAGATGATCCCGTCGGCGCGGCGGTCCTGCATCTCCAGGACGTGGGCGACGGCGTGCTGGGCCCAGCCGTTGCGCGGCTGCAGGTCGATGGCCTGGCGGCCGGCGGCTTCGGCGCGGTCATAGAGACCGGTCTCCTCCAGGCCGAAGGCGAGCATGCCGAGCACGGCGTGATAGTCGGGTCGGCCCGGGTCCCAGTAGGGGGCGGCGCGGCCGATGCGGTCGCGGAGCATGCGGCTGTCCCCGGTCAGGAAGTCCATCAGCTGGCCGGCCTGGAGACCGAGCGCGTCCTTCGGGTGAGCGATGGTGAGGTCCTCGAAGATCCGGCCGGCGGCGCGGTATTCTCCCGACAGCATCTTCTGCAGGCCAGCCAGGTGGCCCTGCTCACGGTCGTTGGCGGGCAGGGAAAGCGCCGTGGCGGCCGCCTCCACGCCCACCTGAACCGCCGCGGCGTTGGAGCCCACCAGGTGCAGGTAGGCCTTCAGCACATGGGCCATGGTGAAGGCCGGGCTGTCGGCGATGGCCGCCTCGATCAGGCCGCCGGCGTCGCCTGCGAAGCAGTGATAGGCCTCGACGGCGGCGATGTAGTTTTCGGTCGCCGCGGCGCTGGCGCCAGACAAGACAGACCCGGAAAGGTCACGATTTTGCATTTCGTTCTCCTGGCGACTGGGCGCAGAGGGGTTGTCTTCCAGATGCCGGCCTCTCGCGGTGGCGCGGTCGGGCTTGGACGCGGCGAGATTTCCCGACATCTGAGCCGCAAATCGGGGGTTTGGCGAGCGGAACGAGAGGATCGGCGGCATCCTTCTTGAAGGCTTATGCCGAGGCGATGGAGCGGGGAGCCGCGAGGTGCGGCAGCGCAACGGCCCGGCCCTGAGCCCACCCTGGCTTGGCGTCGCCCGCGGCATCGGCTACCCACCCATCCATGGCGGACTTCGATTTCGACGTGGTGGTGGTGGGCGCGGGCGCCGTGGGCCTGGCCTGCGGCTACGCCCTCACAAAGCGTGGCCTGGTGACGGCTGTGCTGGAGGCTGGCCCGATCATCGGCGAGGGGGTATCGGCGCGCAATTCCGAGGTGGTCCACGGCGGGCTCTACTATGCCTCCGGCTCGCTCAAGGCGAAGCTCTGTGTGCAGGGCCGGCGGGCCCTCTACGCCTTCTGCGACAGCCACAAGGTCGCCTATGACCGATGCGGCAAGCTGGTGGTGGCGACGACGACCGACGAGGTCGGCCGGCTGGACGCCATCCTGGAGCAGGCCCAGGCCAACGACGTCGAGGGCATGGCGCACATGACCAAGGCCCAGGTCCTGGCGCTCGAACCCGAACTGAAATGCGAAGGCGCCCTGATTTCCCCGCAGAGCGGCGTCTTCGACAGCCACGGCTACATGCTGGCCCTGCAGGGCGAGATCGAGGCGGGCGGCGGGGCTGTGGTGACCTCCACCCCCTTCGAGGGCGCGAGCCCCATCGCCGGCGGCGGCTGGTCGGTGCGGGCCGGCGGCGCAGAGCCGACGACGCTGACATGCCGCATCCTGGTGACCGCGCCGGGGTTGGCGGCCCAGGCGGTGGCCGCCGAGATCGACGGTTACCCGAAGGTGACGATCCCCGAAGGCCACTACGGCAAGGGGGTCTATTTCCGGCTGACCGGCAAGGCGCCCTTCGCCCGGCTGATCTATCCGCCGCCGATCCCGGGCGCGCTCGGCACCCACTACCGTCGCGACCTGGGCGGTCAGGCGGTGTTCGGGCCCGACCTGCAATATGTCGACAGCCTGGACTATAGCGTCGATCCGGCGCGGGCCGCCGACTTCTACAGCTATATCCGCAAGTTCTGGCCGGGCCTGCCGGACGGGGCGCTGGCGCCTGACTATGCCGGCATCCGGCCCAAGCTGCATGGGCCTGGCGAACCGCAGCCGGACTTCCGCATCGATGGGCCGCAAGCCCACGGCATGGCCGATCTGGTCACCCTCTTCGGTATCGAGAGTCCGGGGCTGACCAGCTCCTTGGCGATCGGCGAAGAGGTGGTCTCGCGGCTCAGCCTCTAACGCTGGCCGCAGGGCTTCCCATATGGAGGCGATGATCCCGCTTTCCGTTCTCGACCTCTCGCCGATCCTTCAGGGCGGCGACGCCGGCCAGTCCCTGCGCAACACGCTGGACCTCGCCCGCCACGCCGAGCGGCTCGGCTACAACCGCTACTGGCTGGCCGAGCATCACAACATGCGGGGCGTGGCCAGCGCGGCGACCGCCGTGGTCATCGCCCACGTGGCGGCAGGCACCAGCACCATCCGGGTCGGCGCCGGCGGGGTCATGCTGCCCAACCACGCGCCCCTGGTGATCGCCGAGCAGTTCGGGACCCTGGCGGCACTGCATCCCGGGCGCATCGACCTGGGCGTCGGCCGCGCGCCGGGCTCCGACCAGCTCACCGCGCGCGCCCTGCGCCGGACCCTGACCGGCGACGTCGACCAGTTCCCACAGGATGTGATGGAGCTGCTGCACTATTTCGAACCGGCCCAGCCCAACCAGGCGATCCGCGCGGTCCCCGGCGAGGGGACCCGCGTCCCGGTCTGGATCCTGGGGTCCAGCCTGTTCGGGGCGCAGCTGGCCGCGCACCTTGGCCTGCCCTTCGCCTTCGCCAGCCACTTCGCGCCCGCCCAGATGATGCAGGCCATCAACCTCTACCGGGCCCAGTTCCAGCCCTCGGAGTACCGCGACAAGCCGCATGTCATGCTGGGCCTGAACATCGTCGCCGCGCCCACCGACGAGGAGGCGCGGTTCCTGTTCACCTCGATCCAGCAGGCCTTCGTCAACCTGCGCACCGGCCAGCCCGGTCCCCTGCCGCCGCCGGTGGAGGGCTATGGCGAACGCCTCGATCCCATGGCTCAGGCGGGACTGGCCTCGGCCCTGTCGCAGGCGATCATCGGCTCGCCGGATACGGTGCGCGCGGGTCTGGCCGAGTTCGTGGCGCGGACGGGCGCCGACGAGCTGATGGTGACGTCGCAGATCTTCGACCACACCGCCCGCCTGCGCTCCTTCCAGATCGCCGCGGAGGCTCGCGACGCGTTGGCGAAGGTGGCGGCGTAAGGCGTCCACCATCCAACTGCACATCCCGGCGAAGGCCGGGATGTGCGAAGTTGAAATCAGCTCTTCGGGACCAGCTTGAGAATGCGGCCCTCGGCGCTGTCGGTGGCGAGGTAGAGGGCGCCGTCGGGGCCGACCACCACGTCGCGGATGCGTTCGTTCAGCTCGGTGGCGATGCGCTCCTCGCCCACCACCTTTTCGCCGTCGAGGGTCAGGCGGGTCACCGACTTGCCGGCCAGGCCGCCGACGAACAGGCTGCCCTTCCACTTCGGGAACAGGGCGGCGTCATAGAAGGCCAGGCCTGAGGCCGCGATCACCGGGTCCCAGTAATAGATCGGCTGCTCCATGCCCTCCTTGGCGGTGAGGCCCGCGCCGATGGGGCCGCCCTGGTACTCAATGCCGTAGGTGATGGTGGGCCAGCCATAGTCCTTGCCGGCGGCGGGGATGTTGAGCTCATCGCCGCCCCGGGCGCCGTGCTCGGTGGTCCACAGCTTGCCGGTGGCGGGGTTGAGAGCCGCGCCCTGGACGTTGCGGTGGCCGATGGACCAGATCTCGGGACGGGCGCCTGCCTTGCCGACGAACGGGTTGTCCTTGGGGATCGAGCCGTCGGCGTTGATGCGCACCAGCTTGCCGATGGCGCTGTCCATCTGCTGCGACTGCACGCGGCCCGGCAGGACCGAGCGGTCACCAAGCGTCACGAACAGCTTGCCGTCGGGGGCGAACACCAGGCGTCCGCCATAGTGTTGCACCGACTGCAGGGAGGGCGCCTGGTGATAGATCACCTGGACGTTTTCCACCTTCGCCTGGCCGTCGGAGGCCACCACCAGCTTGCCGCGGGCGACGGCGGTGTTGGTCATCTTTTCGGCCGGGCTTTCGGCATAGCTCCAGTAGATCAGGCCGTTCTTGGCGAAGGCCGGATCCACCGCCAGGCCCAGCAAACCGCCCTGGCCCTTGGCGTAGATGGCGGGCAGGCCGGCCACCGGCTCGCTCAGCGCCCCGTCGGCGCCGACGATCCGCAGGCGGCCGGGCTTCTCGCTCACCAGGATCTTGCCGTCCGGCAGGAAGGCGATCCCCCAGGGATTGGCCAGGCCCTCTGCGACCGTCTTGACCTCGTACTCGACGCCGGCCTTGACCTCCGGCGCGCGGGTCTGGCCCGCGAAGGCCGGGACCTGGTCCTTGCCGTTGGCGGGCCGCGTCTCCACCGGCGCGCCGGGCGCCGCCAGGGTCGGACCGCAGGCGGAGATCAGGGCCGCGACCGCGGCGGTGAAGAGCAGGCTACGCATGGGAGTCTCCGGGGTTTTCAGCACAATAGCACGTCAGTCAGATCGTTCCCGCTGCTTGGCGCAAGGCGTCCTCGGGGCTCGCGCCCTCAAGATGGACCAGCGACCAGACGGCGAAGAACAGCAGGGGCCATCGCTCCGCGCCGCCCCCGACGAAGGTGGCGCGGACCGCGTCCGGCGTGCGGACTCGCCGCACGGCCTCCACCTTGCCGATTCGCTCGGCGAGGTCGGCGGCGCGGGGCGCGATCCAGGCGTCCACAGGGACGGTGAAGCCCTGCTTGCGCGCCCAGGGATCGGCGGCGGGACAGACCCGCTCAAGCCACTTGCGCACCAGCCACTTGCCATAGCGTCCCCGCACCTTGAACCGGTCGGGCAGGGGGAAGGCGAAGTCGGCGACGTGGGGGTCGAGGAACGGGGTGCGGCCCTCCAGCCCATGGGCCATCAGGCAGCGGTCCAGCTTCAGCAGCAGGTCGTTCGGCAGCCAGGTGGCGATGTCGGCCCATTGCGCCTGCTGCAGCCGGGTAAGGCTCGCGGGCGCCCTTGCCTGCGCGCGCCAGCGGGCCAGGGCCTCGGCGTCATCGGGTCGCGGCTCGGCCGGACGCCCTCCCAGCCAGGCGGGGCGCAGGGCCTTGCGATAGCGGCCATAGCCGCCGAACAGCTCGTCGCCGCCCTCGCCCGTGAGCACGACCGTCAGGGTCCCCTTGGCGGCCTCGGCCAACTTGTACGTGGGCAGGGTCGCGTAGTCGGCGGTGGGGTCGTCCAGGGCCCAGGCGACCTGCGGCAGCACGCGCCAGAAGTCGGCCTCGTCGAACCGGGTCTCGCGCCAGTCGAGGTTCAGGGCCCTGGCCACCCGCTCGGCCTGGGCCCGCTCGTCCTTCGCGCCGGGCGCATCGAATCCGCAGGTGAAGGCGGTGACCGGCCGGGCGTTCAGCCGCGACATCAGGGCGGCGATGGCGGCCGAATCGATCCCGCCGGAGAGGAACAGGCCATAGGGCACGTCGGACCGCTGGTGGACGCGGACGCTGTCCTCCAGCACCGCGTCGAGCCGGTCGAGGAGCGCGGCCTCGTCGCTCTTCTGGCCGATGGGCGGCGCGGAAAGGAAGGGTCGTCGCGTCGAGGGCTGCAGTTTCCCATCGATCACCTCGACGATCTCGCCGGGCGCCAGGCGCTTCAGGCCCTTGAAGATGGTGTCGCCGGTCAGGGTGTAGTTGAAGGCCAGCAGTTCGCGGGCGCGATCCTCGTCCAGCTCCGCGTCCAGCAGGGCCGCGAAGGCGCGGGGCTCCGACGCGAAATAGACCGCGCCCTCCTGCTCCAGCACATAGAGCGGCTTGATGCCGAAGGGGTCGCGCACCAGCCAGGTGCGGCCGTCGCCGCCGATCAGGCAGAAGGCGTACATGCCCCGCAGGCGCTGGAACGCGGCCGGCCCCTCCTTGGCGTAGAGGTGCAGCAGAGGCTCGAAGTCAGAACCGGTGGAGAGCTCGTTGGCCAGCCCGAACTCGGCGGTCAGTTCGACATAGTTGTAGATCTCGCCATTGCCGATCACCGTGCCGCCCGCCGCGTGCAGGGGCTGCCAACCGCCTTCCAGGTCGATGATCGACAGGCGGGCGTGGGCCACCGAGCCGCCGCGAACCTGTTCGGTCCGCACCCCGTTGGGGCCACGATGGGTCAGGGTCTCGATCATGGGACGCGCAGACGCCGTCCCGTGCAGCACCCCGGCGATGCCGCACATCAGGCGGCTCCGTAGTCGGCGAACAGCGACCGCCATTGGGCGACGACGGCGGCCTCGGAGAACTCCGCCTCCACCCGGTTCGACCCGTTCTGCACCAGCCGGATGCGCAGCATGGGGTCGGCCAGCAACCGGCGCGTCGCATGCGCCAGCGCCTCGGCCTCATCGACCGGGACCAGCAGGCCGTCGTCGCCGTCCGCGATCAGGCCGGCCGGGCCCTGGCTGGCGGCGGCCACCACCGGCAGCCCATGGGCCCAGGCCTGGATCACCACATTGCCCAGGGGCTCGTAGCGCGAGGGGAAGACGCAGACATCGGCGGCGCGGTAGAGGGCCGAGGCGTCGGTGCGCCAGCCCAGGAACCGCACCCGGTCGGCGACGCCCAGCGCCGCGGCCATGGCCTTCAGCTTGGCCTCCTGCGGCCCGACGCCCGCGATCCACAGGAAGGCGTCGGGGATCTGGGTCAGGGCCTGCAGGGTGACGTCGTGAGCCTTGGCGTCATGCAGCCGGCCCATGGAGAGCAGCAGGGGCGCGTCGGCGGGCGTGTTGAGAGGCGCGCGGTCGGCCGGCGCGGTCTCGGGCGGGACGGCGGCGAAGTTGGGAATGCAGCGCACCTTGCCGGCCGGCCAGCCCTGGCCGACGATCCACTCGGCGATGTCCTCGGTGTTGGCCACCAGCTCGTCGAAGCCGCGATAGTATTTGAGATTGTAGTAGCCGCCGAGGCGCCCGATCCGGACCGGGCCTTTCGGCGTGTGCCGCGCGGCGCGGTTCATCCAGGCCAGGGCCAGCTTCACATCGTTGCGGCGGGCGAAGCCGGCCACCTGGGGCTTGGTCAGGATGTCGATAGGACCGCCGAACCGGAAGGTCGCGGTGGGGACGCCGGCGGCCGCCAGGGCCGCCTGCCGATTCGGGTTTGGGCGGATGGCGGCGGCCTGGCTGACGCCCGCGCGGGCGAGGCCGGACACGAGGTCGACGAAGTACGTCTCCGCGCCGCCTTCGCCGGCCGTTCCAAGGAGGTGGAGCACGCTCATATGAGCCGCAACTCTAGCCGGGCTTTGCGCCGCACCCAAGCCGCTTGAAGCGGCGAACATCCCACCCTATAACCCGCGCCTCCGCGGGTGGCCCATGGCTGGGTAGCTCAGTTGGTTAGAGCGGTGGATTCATAACCCACAGGTCGGCGGTTCGAGCCCGCCTCCAGCTACCACCCGCGGAGTTTGCTTCAGAAGACCTGACCATATAGCAGCCAAAGCCATCCAGGCGGGCGGCTTGGCGCGCCACCGCCGCTGCGTTAGCGTCCCGAGCAAGATGTCCAAACCGATCGCCACGTTCGTCGAGTTTCCGGTTGTCTCTGATCCGCGCGGAAACCTCTGCTTCGCTGAGGCGAGACGACACGCGCCCTTTGACATCGAGCGCGTCTACTTCCTCTACGACGTGCCCAGTGGTTCGGTGCGCGCCGGCCACGCGCACAAGGCCCTGCAACAAATCCTGCTCGCGGTCGCGGGAAGCTTCGACGTCAAGCTAAACGATGGCTTTGGCGAGCAGACTGTCACCTTGAACCGCCCGAACGTCGGCCTGCTGATTGGCCCCGGCCTCTGGCGCGAGATCAATAATTTCTCCTCCGGATCCGTCTGCCTGGTGCTCGCATCGATGCCCTACGACGAGGCCGACTACTTCCGCGATTTCGAGACGTTCGCGCGGCACGTCCGCCAATGAGGTTCGTCGACCTCGGCCTGGACGATCCGACGTTGCGCGAGGAACTCGATGCCGCATATGCGCGGGTCATCGACAGGGGCTTGATGATCCTCGGGCCCGAGCTCGAGGCGTTTGAAGCGGAGTTCGCGAGCTATTGTGGCGCGCGTCATGCGGTCGGCGTCGGTAACGGCTTCGACGCCCTGGTCCTGTCGTTGCGGGCCGCCGGTGTGGCCGCGGGAGCCGAAGTCATCGTTCCCGCCCATACTTTTGTCGCCACCTGGCTTGCCGTGGAGGCGGTGGGCGCGACCGTGGTTCCGGTGGAGGTCTCGCCAGATACCTACATCATGACGCCAGAGGCGGCCGCCGCGGCGATCACGTCACGGACCGCCGCAATCCTGCCTGTGTCGCTCTACGGCCATCCTGTGGACATCGACGGCTTCATGGCTCTGGCCAGTCGGCACGGGCTTTTCGTCCTCGAGGACGCCGCCCAAAGCCATGGCTCATCCTATCGCGGCAGCCGGACGGGCGGGGGCGCCCATGCGACCGCGTTCAGCTTCTATCCCACGAAGAATCTCGGTGCGCTGGGCGATGGCGGGGCCATCACCACGAGCGACCCGGAGTTAGCCGCGAGGCTCATGCGCCTGCGCAACTACGGCTCCTCGCGCAAGTACGTGCATGAGGAAACTGGCGTGAACTCGCGGCTAGACGAGATGCAGGCCGCGTTCCTGCGCGTTTTCCTTCCACGACTCGACAGCCGCAATGACGCGCGGCGGGGGATCGCCCTGGCCTACGCAGATGCCCTTGCGGGGGTGACGGGGCTGACGCTCCCCCACGAACTGCGGGACGCGCGCCACGTCTATCACCTCTATGTGGTGCGGACCGGCCGGCGCCAGGCCGTCCAAGCGTCTCTGACGGAGGCGGGCGTGCAGACACAGGTTCACTACCCGATCGCGTGCCACCTCCAGCCAGCCTTCGCCGCCCGGGCGTTCCGACGCGGGCAGTTTCCCCTTGCCGAGCAACTCGCCGACGAGGTGCTGTCCCTGCCGATGTGGCCAGGGTTGCGGCAGGTCGATATCGCCTCTGTGGCTCAAGCGGTGCGCGCGATGGTATGAACTGCCCCATGTCCTCCGAAGTGGCGCGTCCAGACGAGCGGGATCTCTCCGCCTACGAGATCACCTATCGCGAAAGCACTTTTGAAGTGGTGCAGGCGGCGTTCCGGAAACGGATGCTCGTAGGCCTGCTGGAGCAACTGCGGCCGCGCAGAATTCTTGAAGTCGGGTGCGGTCTCGACACCCTCGCCAACCACTGGACCCAGGCCGAGCGCTTCGTGATCGTCGAGCCGGGGCGCAGCTTCGCCGAGGAGGCGCGCCGGGCCACGCACGGCCGCCCGGATGTGGAAGTGGTCGGCGCGAATCTGGAGGATGCGGCCGATCGGCTGGGACCCAGGTTTGACCTCATCCTGCTCAGCGGTCTCCTGACGGAGCTGACCGATTGCGCGCCGGTCCTGGCTGCGACACGCTCACTTTGCGGGGCCGATACTGTCGTGCACGTCAACGTCACGAATGCCCGGTCCTTCCACCGCCTGCTCGCGCTGGAGATGGGGTTGGTCGACAATCTGCTCGCGCTGTCCGATCTCCAGCACAAACTTCAGCAGCATCGCGTCTTCACAAGCGAAAGCCTGCGCGACCTGATGGTGGAGAGCGGGTTCGCCGTGTTCGAGGAGGGGGACTATTTCGTGAAGCCGTTCACCCACGCGCAGATGCAGGCCCTCGCCGACCAAGGCGTGCTCACGCCCCAGATGCTCGAAGGCCTTTGGGGCATGGCCAAGCATCTGCCCGGCCTGGGCTCCGAGATCTATGTGAACGTCCGTCGATCGGCCTGACCCGCGCATGCAGACTGACCGACTGCGCCTCGTCGCCTACCGGCCGGAGCTAAGGGCCCGGTGGAACGCCTTTGTCACGTCGAGCAAGAACGGCACGTTCCTTTTCGATCGCGACTTCATGGAATACCACGCCGACCGGTTTGAGGACGCGTCTCTCGTGGCCTTCGAAGGTCCAGACGAGTCAAACATCGTCGCGCTCCTCCCGGCCACGAGATTGGGTGACCGCCTGATAAGCCACGGCGGTCTGACCTATGGAGGCTGGGTCACTGACCGACGCATGACCACGGCGGCGATGCTGATCCTCTTCGACCTGCTTCGCAGCTGGTCTGGTGGCCACGGTGTCGCCGAGCTTCGCTACAAGGCGACGCCGCGCTGCTACCATAGCCTGCCGGCGGACGAAGACCTCTATGCGCTCTTCCGCCAAGGCGCCGTCGTGGTTCGCCAGGACGTGACCTCAGTAATCGACCTGAACCCCGGAGTGGCCTGGTCGAAAGGCAAGCGACACGCCCTCAGCAAGGCGCGAAAACTCGGTGTCACCGCAGTGCTGAGCGATGATTTTGACGACTTCCATGAGGTCCTTCGTGAGGTGCTCTCAGCCCATGACGCCACGCCGGCGCACAGCGTCGACGACCTGAAGCGCCTTGTGTCCCGGTTTCCGGAGCACATCCGCCTCTACGCCGCCGACCTGGAGGGGCGGGCCATCGCTTACGCCCTCGTCTTCGATTGCGGGCAGACGGCGCACACTCAGTACCTCGCCGCGCGGCCCGAAGGGCGTCAGAGTGGCGGCCTCGAGACAATTGTTCAGCGCCTTCAATTCGAGGACTTCTCGTCTCGGAGATTCCTGAGCTTTGGAATATCGACTACGAACGATGGGCGGACGTTGAATCTCGGCCTCGTGGCTCAAAAGGAGATGTTTGGCGCGCGAGCACTGATCTGTCCTCACTTCGATCTCGCGTTCTAGCGCAGGTTCATTGCTCATCCGCTGAGGCCAGCCTTGGCCCGCTACCAAGTTCCCCAAAGGTCCGATGCAGGCGTCAGCTCCCGAAAAGATTGTGTTTGTCGGCGGGGCCCCGAGGTCGGGCACCACGGTTGCGCACGCGCTGATCTGCACCTCCGCGAGGGTCACACGCTATCATCCGGAGATCAGTTTCTATCGCGGCATAGCTTTGGCGTACCGAAACGGGGCCGTGGCCTGGGACCAGCACACCTCCGCATTCTTCTCTGACCGCGAGGCCTTTCGCGCGCACATGCGCGAGCACAGCGACCTCGCCCTGAGGCGGATATGGGACGCCCTCGACAGGCGCCCCATCCTTGCTTGCAAGGACCCGTTGCTGACCCGCTTTTTCCCGGATTTGGCGCAGCTTCATCCGGAAAACGCCGTCTTTGTCGTAACTGTCCGCAATCCGATCGACATCGTCCGTTCTCGACAGGAGGTGCACGAGCGGGCGGGCAGTGGGCGCCCGTTCAGCGCGGCGGACGCTGTCGGCGTGGCGCGAGAAATGATGGAAGCCTATCAAGCGGTGCTCTCGACCGACTTCGGAGGCCGGCTTTTCGCTCTCCGCTACGAAGACCTAGCGGATGCTCGCATTCACGCCGAATTGGGAGCGTTTCTCGGCGTGAGCGATCTCGATCCGGCCAATATGTGGGGGACCGCCCCCGACCAGGGCGACGACCCCTGGGGATCGCCGAAATACTACGGAAAGATCGACCTAAGTCCGCGACTTTCGCCATTGGACGCTCTGCTTGCCGGCCACGTGCGCCAAACGTGCGCCCCTCTGATGCGGCGATTTAACTACGAGTGATCGGCTGGTGACGGGTCGGTGCGCAGGTGAATGTAGTTCTCAAAACGGTTGAGTTCTCGTCGTAGCGCGGCGACGTATTCGGTGGACTGCAGGTCCTCGCCAAGGGCCCGGGCCTTCTTCAGGGCATTGGCGATCTGATAGGGGCGATTGATCTCGATCCACCCGGGCATCGGAATGTCGAAGCGCGAGAGGCTGGGCGCGTCGAGATCCACCGGGACTATCACTGGGATCTGCGCCGCTAGCGCTTCGAGATTGGCCTTGCCACCCGCTTCGGGATAGCTCGACAAGTAGACGTCCGCTCCCTGGGCGATCAACTCGGCATGAAGGCTGGGCACGAAGCCGGTCACCACGTAGCGCGATGGATCGATCCGTTCCTTCTTCAATCCGGCCGCAATCGCCGACATTACGTCCTCGGTGACTGTCCCGATGTGGACGATGCGGCTGTCCGGTTCAGCCTTCAGGGCGGCGGTGAAGTAGCTCGCCCATGAGAAGGCGCCAGCGCCGCGGTACTTGTTGGAGCTCCCACATGTCGCGATCACCAGCCCTTTGCCCGCTTCACGCTGTGGCCGAGGTCCAGTCGCCAAGGTGGGTGATGTCATTCCAGCGTACACTGGATTGAGGCCTGCCTCCCGACACGCGAGGTGGCAACGATAGGTGAGATCGACGTGGCTGGAGAATGGCAAGGTAGCCCCGACCGCGGGCGCGTGATCGAAGTGATGTACGAACTCAGTGACCTCTCGAAAGGGCCAGGCGGCGAGGATGGGAACGATATCCATTCCATGGCCGAAAAGGAGGATTCGAGTGGGCTGGATCGCCTTCAGCATCATGTAGACTTCCACGCACCGTTCTAGCAGGCGCCGTCGGCGTGGATACAGCCAGGCACGCTCCTGGAAGACGGTCGTCAGCTGCGGCATCTCGCCGAGTTCTTCCGGAAGCTCGCGGTAGCTGTCGGTGTAAATTCCCGTCACCTGACCAGGGAAGGCGTGCATGATGTCCTTCACCACTTGGCTATGCCCGCCAGTGTGACGCAGTATCGTGGCTAGGACGACGATCCGCTCGTTAGACTTTTGCGGTTGCGGCACGTCGATCAAACCGAGGCGGTTCGCGATCCCGGGCGCCAACTTGTCGAACCACCCCACGAAAAGCTTGCGTCCGTGGATCGCGGGATTGCGAAATCCTCTGTTGAGCAAGATCACCTGTTCCATCGCCGCGTCGAGTTCGGCCCAGCTGCGCGCCGAAGTGATGGTCGTTTCAATGTCCGGCCGCTCGTACTCGAGGGTCATCCCTACTCCTGCCTCACGCGGCGCATCTTGATGGGTCTACTCGCGAATCCCTCGCGATTCTGGGGCCATCAGAATAGTCTCCATCACGGGTCGTCAAACGTAGGGTCAGTTCTTTGTGGAGGAGACCCGCTGCCCTATGCTCGGAAGTGGACTCTCTGGAGGTCCGCATCGAGGCGTCAGCAGCCGATTACCCTGTGGCCGGAAGCAGACGTAACCCCGTCGCCCTCGGCGTCTTGCGGACAAATGCGCGACTAGGTGTCGGGATCGCCCCGCGTCATCCGTCATACTTGGGTGACCCAACTAGGTCCTGAGGAGATGAACCGATGCGCTTCCTGTTGATCGTCAAGGCGACCCCCCAGTCGGAGCGTGGCGAGATGCCCGCCGACGTCGAACGGCTGATGGTCGATATGGGCAGGTTCAACGACGAGATGATCGCCGCCGGCATCCTCCTCGATGGGGCGGGCATGCAGCCCAGCTCCGCCGGCAAGCGGATCCGGTTCGAAGGCCTGGGCCACGCGGTCGTCACCGACGGGCCCTTCGACAACGTTTCCGAGCTCGCGTCGGGCTACTGGATCCTCAACTGCAAGGACACCGACGAGGCCCTGGCCTGGGCGCGGCGGGTTCCCTTCTCCAGTGGGGCGCTCGAGCTCCGCCCCCTGGCGGAGCCGGAGGCGTTCGCCGACCTGGTCTCGGAGGAGGAAGTCCAGAAGGAGCGTGACCACCGCGCCGAACAGCTGCGCAAGGCGCCAAAGCCCAAGGTCTGAGCCTCAAGAGGGCCCCTGCGGGGAATTGGGCGGCGGCCCCAGCTCAGTCCCGTCGGAGGTGCAGGGCGTCGCCGCGCGATGCTGGTGTGCTATGGCATACCCATGCGCATCCAAGCCCTGCTTCCCGTCCTGTCCCTGCTGGCCCTGTCAGCGTGCGAGCCTGCGCCGCCCGCGGCGCCCCAGGCGCCTGAGCCGCCGGCTTCTCGGTGGTCGTCCATCGTCACGGGGGCCGGGATGGCGCTGAGCTATGCGCCCGCAGCCCCCAGCGCTCAGACGCCCGCGATCCGTCTGAGCTGCGCTCGCGATCCCGACGTGTTCCAGGTGGCGGTGGAGCAGATCATTCCGATCTCCAGCGAAGATCGGCTGTCGGTCGGGTTCGACGGCGAGCCCTTCGCCCTGGCCGTGACTCCGGAATCCTTGGCGGGACCTGCGGGCCTCGAGGCGGCCGGGCCGATCACCCAGGACCTGTTGACCGTGATGCAGACCGCCAAGGTGATCGAGGGATCCTACGGCGCCACGCAGTTCGGACCCTATGACGCCCCGCCGCCAGCGATGCTGGCGAGTTTTGTTCAGGGCTGCCGGGCGGCGGGCGTCAGCCGCTAGATCCCGGCGGATCAGCCGGCGAAGATCCAGGCGCCATCGAGGGTGGCCAGGGAGACTCCCACCAGGATCATCTTGCCGCCGCCCACCATGTCTATGACCGTGTCGGCGCCGACCTGGGAGGCGGTGGCGGCGGTCCCGACGTCAAGCTGCACCCGGTCGCCCTCGGCGCGGCTGAAGTCGGTGATCCGGTCGATTCCCGTGCCGCCCCAGGTGCGGAAGGTATCGGCGCCGGGGCCCCCGCTGAGGGTGTCGTCGCCGAGGTCGCCCGACATCCAGTCGTCGCCGCCCCCGCCCGACAGGCTGTCATTAGCCTGCCCGCCTCGCACCCAGTCGACGCCGTCGCCGCCGTCCTGGGTGTCGGCGCCGAGATTGCCGTAGACCAGGTCATCGCCGGCCTCGCCGTAGAGCATGTCATTGCCCTGGCCGCCCACCACCCAGTCGTGACCGTCGCCGCCGCGAACGGTGTCATTACCCTGGTTTCCGTGGGTGTCGTCGAAGCCGGCCCCGCCGACGATGCTGTCGTCTCCCAGGAAGCCGCGCAGGAAATCGTTTCCGCCGCCACCGTTCAGATAGTTGGCCGCGTCATTGCCCAGGATAGTGTCCGTGGCCGACCCGCCCAGGACGTTCTCGATCACTGTCGCATAGGCGATGCCCAGGTTGTCGGACCAGGTGTAGGTCTCCGGGTCGATGATGAACTCGGCGATCGTGGCGGCGGAGTTCGGATAGATGCTGCTCCAGTAGTCGGCCTGGGCCTGGGCCGAATAATAGGCGATCGAGGAATAGGCGCCTGGCGTCAGGTCGATGATCGATGAGCGGGTATGGGCCGAGAGGTCGAAGGTGTCGGTCCCGCCCGCGTCATAGACCGCCTGCATCATGGGGGTCGCCTGGGACCAGGTGTAGGTGGTGTCGCCGAGACCGGTGGTGGGGTCGGCGCCGTAGCGGGCCTGCAGGGCGACGATGTCGAAGACCATCGGGGTGGTGGGGCTGACCGCCCGTCCCACCAGCCGGTTAACCCCGTCCACGGGCTCGATCGTGACGTGGAAGATGTCCTGCGGAAAGTCATAGGACATTATTGTATAGCGGACGTTGTCGTAGCCGGTGGGCAGGGTGGCGCCCGGTCCGAACGGGTGCTGCAGGCCCAAGGCATGCCCCAACTCATGCAGCACCGTCTCGAACCCTGCGGAGCTCGGGGCGAAGTTCGAGGTCTTCAAGGTCTCGTCCAGCCACACGTCGCCCTGCCACGCCCCCTGGGCGAATCCCGGCTGGGGCGGGCGATAGGCGAAGGCCGTGGTGTCCTCGTTGCCGGTGACGTCATTGACGTCGGTGAAGGCGAAGCGGATCTGGCCGGTATTGGCGACGTCGTCGGTCTCCACCAGGCTGGGGGCGATGACCTTGTCCCAGGCTTGCAGGGCCAGCCGGATGGCCGCGGCCTGGGCCTCGGTCACGGTTCCGTAGTCGGCGTTGGCCTGCTCGTCGTCCACGGCGTAGGTCGGCCAGGTGCTGCCGGCCTTGGGAAAGCTGAAGGTGATCTGGTTCCCGCTCCAGGCGTTGCCCTCGTCGTACAGCAGGACGCTGGTGATCTCGGAAATGCTCGGCGCCGCCATCTTCGCCCCCCACAGGCCGACGCCGGTAACGCGTCACTCGACCTCTACCCTAGCGCGACCCGCCGGTGCGTGGGCAAGCGCAAACGTCAGGCGGCCACCGCGCGGCCCCACTCGTTCCAGCCGGCGATGCGCGGCGTGCCCGGCAGGTACATGGTCTCCAGCCAGTCGACCTTCAGCCCGGCGGCGGGAAGGGCCGCGGCCACGGGGCGGATGATGTGACAGCCCCCGGCCATGCGGCTCCACAGCGGGTCCCAGAACCTCTGCCATCTGGCGACGTCGGCGTCGGGAGCCAGGCCATGCTCACAGAACAGGAACTCTCCCCCGGGCTTCAACACCCGGCGCGCCTCGGTCAGGGCCGCAGCCGGCGTATGGACCGAGCAGAGAGTGAAGGTGCACACCACCGTATCGAAGCTGCCGTCCTCGAAGGGCAGGGCCTCGGCGGTTCCCTCTGCGACCTCGACGGCCAGGCCGGGCGCCCGGGGCGCGGCCTCGGCCAGGGCGAGCAGCTCGGGCGAAGGATCGACCCCCACCACCGTGGTGACGGCCGCCGGATTGTAGAAGGCCAGGTTGAGTCCCATCCCGATGCCCAGCTCCAGCACCCGTCCGCTGGCGCGGGGGACGATCTTGGCCCGCTGTTTCATCATCGGTGGCGAGGAGCAGGCGCAGGTCAGAAGACCCGGCAGGATCTTGCGGCTGTAGAAGGATGACATGGCGTCTCGTCCCCGAACTTTCGACCAGCATCCCTCAGGTCGCCGCCCAAGGCCAGTGTCCGCAGACGGCGCGCCGCGCCGGGGCAGGGCGGGACGAAGCTAGGCTGCGACCGACTCTTCGGCGGCGCCGCCGAGGTTTTCCTGCAGGGCCTTCAGCAGGTTCTCGGGCTTCATGGGCTTTTCCACGACACCGTTCATGCCCGCGGCGAGGTAGCCCGCGGCGTCCTCCGGGTCGGCGTTGGCGGTGAGCGCGATGATCGGCACCCGGCCCGCCGCGCCAGGCAGGGCGCGGATCGCCTGGGTGGCGGTGACCCCGTCCATGCGGGGCATCTTGATGTCCATCAGGATCAGGTCGAAGCGGCCGGTGCGGGCGGCGGCCACGGCCTCTACGCCGTCGACGGCCGACTCCGAGGTGCAGTCGAACATCTCGCACAGGGTCTCGGCCACCATGCGGTTGGTGGCGTTGTCGTCCACCACCAGGATGTGAGCGGCCCGCTGCCGGGCGTCGAGATTGTCGGGCTCCGCCTCGCCGTTGCTTTCCACGGCCGTGGGGGCGGTGAATTCGAAGACCAGGGTCTCCCCGGCCCCGGCGTTGGCCTCGGTGTGGACGTCTCCGCCCAGGGCCGCGATGATCTGGCGGCCGACGGCCACCGACAGGGCCGTTTCCAGCCCGAACAGCGCCTCGATCTCCTGGATATCCAGGGCGTCGCCGACGCTGCGTTCGCCGCCGCCGCGCACGCGGCCTTCCAGCCGCACCATGTCCCCGGCCGGATAGGCTCGCAGGGTGGCCTCAACCGCGCCGTGGCGCACGCCAGCCAGGGCCTGGGAGATGAAGCCGTCGAAGGCCTGCATGACCCGGGCGGAATCGATGAGCGCCGTCATCTCCGGCGCTCCGTCATAGGAGACCAGCAGGGTGACGCCGGACTTGGCCGCCTTCTGTCCCCAGCGGGCCTCGATCTCGTCGGCCAGGTCACGCAAGCGCTTGGGGGCGGGCTCGAAGGCCATGCCCTGGGTGGCGGCGTCCTTGAGGTCGGCGCTGGAGGCCAGGATCTGGCGCACGCAGGCCGCGGCCTCGCTGACGCCGGCGACGCAGGCCTGGGCGTCGGCGCCCAGGGGGTGGCGCGCGAGACGTTCCGCAAGCGCCTGCACGCCTTCCATCTGCTGATGGATTTCGCTGGTGATCCGTTCGAAGAAAAAGTCTGGCAGGGACATGAACAGCCGACGCGGGGGGAACTACGCCCAGAATGCGCGTAAGCGCTTGCAGAGACGTTAAGGTCAGAGACTGAGAGTTGTGAGCGCTGCAATAGGTCGCACGCGCTGAAAATTCCTGACGCAGGCGCAGAAAAAGGGCGGCGGATTGCTCCGCCGCCCTTGAATTTCCTGGAGAAAATTCGGCTCCTTGGAGCCGGGCCGTCATCCAGATCCTAGAACTTGTATTGCAGTTCCAGGCTGTAGGTGCGCGGCGCGATCAGGCCGCGCGAGATCGAGACGCCGGTTTGGCGCAGGTACGGCGTGCCGCCCACCACGAGGCCGGGGTTCGGATTGCCGAACACCGCCGTCGGGTTGGTGGAGCCCGTCGAGGTGAAGCCCTGCTCGTCGGTGACGTTCTTCACCGAGGCGATGAGCGTGTACTTGTCGTCGGCGTCCTTCCACAGCGCCCGCAGATCGCCGGTGCCGTAGGCCGGAACCTCGAACGCCGGGTCGTTGAAGGGCTGGTAGATCGTCGAGTCCGTCCAGGTGTAGGTGCCCGACAGGATCAGCGAGCCCGGGGCGAAGTCGAAGGTGTAGTTGGCGTTGAACGCGAACTTGTTCTCCGGCGACTGGAAGAGCTGGCTGCCCTTCAGGTCCTGGAAGACCAGCAGGACGCCATTGGTGGTGGCCGAGCCGCCGCGGGGCTGGGCGCCCGGCAGCAGGGCCGACGGATCGGCCGGGTCATAGAAGCAGCAACCGCGGGTGATCTCGGTGTTCAGATAGCCGTAGGAGGCCATCATCTGCAGCGGCTCGATCGGACGCCATTGAGCTTCCAGCTCGACGCCCCAGGCCTTGGCGTCGACGTTCACGAAGTTCGAGGCCGCCGCCGTGCCGGTCGCGTTGAGCTGCGACAGGTTGAGCTGCAGGTCCTTGAAATCGTTGTAGAAGATTGACGAGTTCAGGATGAAGCGGCCGTTGAAGGTCTTCTTCAGGCCGATTTCGTAGGCGTTGACGGACTCTTCGTCGGCCTTCGGCTGCGGAGCGAGCGTGCCCAGCAGGAAGCCGCCAGACTTGTAGCCGCGGCTGTACTTGGCATAGGCCAGGGTGTCCTGGTCCGGGGTCCAGTCCAAGTTCAGGGTGCCGGTGACGGCGCTCCAGCTGTCGGACAGGCTGCGGAAGTTCTGCACGCCCGGGGTCAGCGGGTCCATGTCGCTGGAGACGTCGAAGGCCGCGGCGCCGCTGAAGATCGAGGGCGACTGGATGATCAGGCGCTGGGTCTCAAAGCCGTCCTTGTCGTCGACCGTGTAGCGCAGGCCGCCGGTGATCGCCCAGGCGTCGTTGAACTTGTAGGTCGACTGGCCGAACACCGCCCAGGCCTTGGACTCCAGGGTGGCGTTCTGGTCGGCGAAGTTGCGCAGCGGGTTGGGGGCGGCGGGCGTGCCGGCCAGGGTCAGCGGGGTGGCCAGCTGCGACTGCTGCGGCGAGCCGAGCTGGATCCGCTGCTTGTACTCTTCCTTGTACTGATACAGGCCGAGTATCCACGAGAGCGGGCCATCGCTGTTGGAGGTGAGGTTCACCTCGTTCGAGAAGTAGCGCTTGTTCTCGTTGAAGTCGGTGGTCAGGTCCGGGAAGAACGGAACCGCCATGCCCGGGATCGCGATGGCGCCGGTACGGCTGGTGGCGTCATAGTCGCCGCCGGTCTGGTAGTTGTACTGCTGGAAACCACCGATGTACTTCAGGTCGGCCCATCCCAGGTCATAGGTCACCTGGGCGGTGAGCACGTGGTTGCCGCGCAGGTAGCCGTAGCCGTCGCGGTTGGTGTTCTGCTTGTAGGGATCGGTGACGCCCGGGTTGGCGACGCCGTAGCCGAATTGCGGGTTGGGCAGCAGGCCGCCGATCGGCTGGAACACGCGGGTGGTGTCGTAAGGCGTCACCAGGTTGGAGAGGCGGTCGCCCACGCCGGTGGTGTCGTCCCAGTTCGAGCGCGAGTAGCGCAGCCAGGCGTTGGTGTTGTCGCCCAGCTCGGCCTCGGCCTGGATTTCGAAATAGGTGCGCTTGATGGTCCCGCCGTCGTTGGCCGGGCCGATGTTCTTGATGAAGCCGTCGCGCTGCCAGTCCTGGCTGCCGCCGATGGAGAAGCGCAGGTGCTCGGCCACCGGGATCGAGACCAGGCCTTCGATCTTGGTGCGTTCGTAGTTGCCCACCGCCAGGCGAACTTCGCCGCCGAACTCGTCGGCCGGGCGCTTGGAGATGGTGTTGATGGCGCCGCCCATGGCGTTGCGGCCATAGAGGGTGCCCTGGGGACCGCGCAGGATTTCCGTGCGCTCGACGAACAGCGGCGACTTGAACAGTTCCGACGAGGAGGCGGAATAGAAGCCGTCGGTGTAGGCGGCCACGCCCGGGTCGTTGCCGACATAGAAGGTGTTACGGCCGGCGCCGCGCAGCGACACCCGGTCGGTGCCGGAATAGTTCATGCCCGGCGTGAAGTTCACGAAGTCCTGGATGTTGTTCATCCCGATGACGTCGCGCTGGTTGGAGGTGTAGGCCGACACCGCGACCGGAACGTCCTGCAGGGCCTGCTCGCGCTTCTCGGCGGTGATCACCAGCTCATCGATGGTGAAATCGTTGGCGGCGGCGTCCTGGGCGAGGGCGGGGGCGGCGATCGCCGCCAGGGTCAGGGTCGAGACCCCGAGCGCCAGAACGGTGCGCAGCCGGAAACGGTTGACTGAAGACATGTATCCTCCCGGGCGGCGGGGCTTCGCCCGCGTCCGCCTGCATGTACGAATCTGATGAAGCCAGGGCGCGGGGAGGCGCCGAGGCGCGCGATACCTCGGTCGCGCGCGCGCCTCCGTCAATGTGCGGCGCCGAAAGGCGCGGGCTTTTGGCGACGCTTTCGTGTCGCTGTGGCCGAAGTACCGCAGTTTCAAACGGGCGGTACAAAACTGACCCGCGTTCTTTGGTTTCCCTGTTAATTCCTGGGAAAGCTTAACCAATCCGGGAGGTGGCCGTGGCTGCGGTTCATACCGTGCCTCGAAATTGGCGTGCAGCCTACATTCAGCGAGGCGTTTCCGCACGGCGGCCAAGAAAAAGGGCGGCGGGTTTCCCCGCCGCCCCTTCAGTTCATAGAGTTCGTTTAGAAGCGGTATTGAAGCTCCATGCCCATGAGCCGGGGCGGCGTTATTTCCAGGTTCTGGGCGGCCCCGGTGAGGGGGAGATTGCGCTGGGACCCGGCGACCGCCGCCGCGTAGCCTTCAGTATCAAAGACGTTCTTGACATAAGCGATGACGGTGTATTTGCCGCCGGACGGCTGCCAGAACGCGCGGAGGTCTACCTGGTCCCAAGAAGGCGCCATGTTGTAGCTGCGCGTGAAGACATTGGCGTAGGACTCGCTGCGGTAAAGGTAGGTTGCTCCCAAAGTGAGGGCGCCAGCGTCCATGTCGAACGTATAAGCGCCGTTCAACGCGACCTTATGCTCGGGAGCTTATTTCCTTTAACACTGACTGCCGTCGTGGTGACGTTATCGTTGACGTCGACGAGCGATACGCTCTCCACGATTTTGGTAGGGTTGTAGCCGTAATCCAAGGTTAAGCGGATCGGCGGCGCTGGCTGCCAAATCGCGCTTAACTCCAGTCCGCTGGAACGCGACTTAGCAATGTTCACGAACTGGCCGACGTTAGTTGGGCCTACCCTGATCGTGACCGGCGCCTGAAGGTCTCGATAATCAATGTAGAACAAGGCGGCGTTCAGTTGGAGATTCGGGAAATTCTTCTTGACCCCAATCTCGTAGGCATTTGCGAACTCGGCATCGGCCTTGGGCACGGCAAGGAAACCACCGGCGGAGAAGCCGAAGGCCTTATAGCCTCGGCTGTAGCGAGCATAGGCCATCGTGTCGTCGTCCGGTTGCCACTGCAACCCAGCAGTCCCGGTCGTGGCGTCAGAGGTGTCGCTCAGCTCACGGCTGGCGATGCCTGTCGCGCTGCTGATGGTGTACTGGCGACAGACCCCAGCCGTGCAGACCGAGGGACTGGTGACGCCCTTGATGAGTCCCGAGGTGCTCTTTGGCGCAAGGGTGTCGGTCAGGTCAAAGGCGCCGTTGCCCAGACCGGCGAGGCCGTTCAGGGCGCCGCCGAGGCCCAAGGCCGCGCCGACCGCAGGCAGAGCGTTGATGTTGCCCAGCAGGCTGCCGTAGTTCGCCGCCGTTCCTGGGCCAAAACCGCTAAGTCCGAGGGCCGGATAGAGGCCTGGATAGCAAGCATCAGAGTTGCAAACGATGCGGCGGTTCTCAGTCCCGAACTTCTTGTCCTTGGTGTACCGGAGGCCCACCGTGAGCTTCACGGTGTCGGTGACGTCCCAGTCAACCTGCCCAAAAAGCGCCCTGCTCTGTGTAGTGAGGGAGTAGGTGCCGGTCGACCAGAACTGGTCCGGATTTTGCGCTGCGCCGAGCACTGGCGTTCTCAGGTTGCTGGGCCCGACAAGGAAGAAGTCGGCGGTGCTTCCCGTGCCGGTGTATTTTTCCTGGTAGTCGAACGCTCCCACGATCCACTGAACGGGCCCGTCCGTCGTCGAGGAGATATTGATCTCGTTGCTATACCACTTAGGGTACTCAAAGTAGTGATAGCCGTTGTTGGCGTTGACGGTTAGCGGCGAGCAATTGACCGTCGAGGCGCCGGCGGCGAACAACGCGGCGACATTTCCGCAAAGAGACCCGGGCGCGAGCGGGATTTGGTAGGACTGGACGTTGGTGGCGTCTGTGTCCCCGTAGAGATCGTAGTTGTACTCCTGAAATCCGCCCACATACTTAATGTCAAAATTCTGCGCATGGTAGACGAACTGCGTTGTGAATGAATTCACATCGCTTAAGCGTACGCGTTGAGTGAGGTTTGTGTTGAACTTGTGAGAGTCAGTCAGCGCTGGATTAGTCTTCGTGACGCCTCCGTTAAACTGCACAAGGCTGCCCGGTACAATCCCGTTACTGTAGCCGAAGGCCGAATTGTAAACGACCGGGAAGTTGGGATCGAGGAGGCCTGTCTCGTATTGCCCGTTGAGAAAGCCTGCGCGGGCGCCGGGTCCGCCCCGGTTGTGCCAGGCCAGGGTCTTGTATGAGGCCCAGAGTTCAGCGTTCTCACCGAGGTCGGCTTCCAACTGGAGTTGGTATTGATACTCGTCACGTTTGCTGCCTTCAGAAGGGCCGCCATTGACGTTCTCGTAGTAGCCTTCCCGCTGGTCGAGCTTGTAGCCTGAAACCCGATACCTCAGGCCATCCGCAATTGGACCCGAAATCGCAGCCTGGAAGTTTGTGAATTCATAATTCTCCGCAATTGCCCGTACCTCCGCGTAGAAGTCCTCAGTCGGCCGCGCGGAGATAACGTTGACGGTGCCGCCGATCGCGTTGCGGCCGTAGAGCGTGCCCTGAGGGCCCCGCAAAATCTCGACCCGATCCACATCCAAAGGCGGGCCGCCAGCCAGCACTGTCGAGGTTGTAAACAGGCCGTCCACGTAGATCGACACAGCGCCGTCGACCGAGTGGACGTTGGTGAGGCGGCCTATGCCTCGCATGCTCGCGCGGTCGTTTGCAGATTGGTAGACAAAGCCTGGGGTGAAATTGGTCAGGTCCTGCACCGTGCTGATGCCGACCTTGTCGCGCTGCTGGCTGGTGAAGGCCGAGATCGCGATGGGGACGTCCTGCAGGCTTTGTTCGCGCTTTTCAGCGGTGACCACCAGCTCTTCGATGGTCGTTGTGGCTTGGGCGAACGCTGGCGAGGCCATTGCTGTAAAGGCCGCCACGGATGCGCCAGCAACCAGCAGGCTCCGCAGGTGCAGAGTTTTGGACATTCAATTATCCTCCCATGACAGCCGGACTTTCTACGCCGGTCCGGTCTGTCAGCATTCGCCACGCAAAAATCTTGGCCTGGAACCCGCGGCGGCTGTCCCAGCAGAGGTGACGGTCACGCCGCGACCAAGAGTCTGTCAACGCACAGCGATAGGTGAACAGCGTTCAGTCGGTCGTTTTTTGGCGGCGATGTGGCGCAAATACCAAGGGTCTTTGAACCTTCCGTAGCGGCATGGAGGCCTGATTTCTCAAGGGATGGGCGACTTTTTGATCGCCCGTACGATGAACCGGTCCCTAGGGGCGGCGCCGGGGAAAGCCGTGCGGCGCGGCCCACGGTCGCGCCGGCCTTTCGATTTGGCCGGCTCTGACGCATATGGAGCCGATGAGCCAACCCACCCGCGCCCTCGTGCTGTTTTCCGGCGGCCAGGACTCCAGCGTCTGCCTCGCCTGGGCCCTGGAGCGCCACGACCACGTCGAGACCGTGGGCTTCGACTACGGCCAGCGTCACGCCGTGGAGATGGCCCAGCGCCAAGTGGTGCGCGCCGGGTTCCTGCAGCGGTTCCCTCGGTGGGCCGGTAAGCTGGGGGACGACCACGTCATCGACCTCACCGGCTTCGGCGCGGTGGGCGAGACGGCCATGACCACCGAGCGCGCCTTCGAGGTGACGGAGAAGGGTCTGCCCAACACCTTCGTGCCCGGGCGCAACCTGGTGTTCCTGACCTATGCGGCCGCGCTCGCCGATCGCCGCGAGGCCCGCTTCCTGGTGGGCGGCATGTGCGAGACCGACTTCTCGGGCTATCCCGATTGCCGCCGCGACACCCTGGACGCCCTGCAGACGGCGCTGAACATGGGCATGGCCCAGGACTTCGTCATCGAAACTCCGCTGATGAAGCTCACGAAAGCCCAGACCTGGGCGCTCTCCAAGACCCTCGGGGGCGAGGCTCTCGTGGAGCTGATCGTCGCCGACAGCCACACCTGCTACCGCGGCGAACGCGGCGAGCTGCACGCCTGGGGCCACGGCTGCGGCGACTGCCCGGCCTGCGACCTGCGGGTGCGAGGCTGGAACGAATGGGTGGCCGCCGGCCGGCCGGACCTCGTCCAGTGACCTATTCGGTCAAGGAGATCTTCCTGACCCTGCAGGGGGAGGGAGGGCAGGCGGGCCGCCCCGCCGTCTTCTGCCGGTTCGCCGGCTGCAACCTCTGGAGCGGCCGGGAACAGGACCGCGCCACCGCCGTCTGCACCTTTTGCGACACCGACTTCGTGGGTATGGACGGGGAGGGGGGCGGACGCTTCACGACCCCCGAGGCCCTGGCCGATGCGGTTGCGGCCAGGTGGACGGGCGGCCCGGACAACCGCCTGGTGGTCTGCACCGGCGGCGAGCCCCTGCTGCAGCTGGACCCGCCCCTGATCGACGCCCTGCATGGGCGGGGCTTCACCATCGCGCTGGAGACCAACGGCACCCTGGCGGCCCCCAGCGGCGTCGACTGGATCTGCGTCAGCCCCAAGGCCGATGCGCCGGTCGTTCAGCGGACGGGGCAGGAATTGAAGCTGGTCTTCCCGCAGGCGAACGTCGATCCGGCCACCTTCACGTCGTGGGATTTCGAGCGGTTCCTGTTACAGCCGATGGACGGTCCGGCGCGCCTGGAAAACACCCAGGCGGCGATCGCCTATTGCCTCGCCCACCCCCAGTGGCGTTTAAGCGTCCAAACCCACAAATATCTCGGCATTCCCTGAGCTGCGACTGCGCTCAGCGACGCCAAAGACAGCTGATGACCGCTCCGATTTTCGAGATCACCAAGGCCGCGACCTTCGACGCGGCGCACTATTTTGAAGATGGGCCCGAGCACCGGCCCTATTCGCGCCTGCACGGTCATTCCTTCAAGGTGGAGGCCACTGTTCGCGGTAAGCCGCAGGAGCCGGTGGGCTGGGTCGCCGATCTCGCCGACCTGGACAGCGCCCTGCGCGCCGTGGCCGCTGAGCTGGACCACGGCCTGCTCAACGAGAAGCCCGGCCTCGAACGCCCGACCCTGGAACACCTCTGCCTCTATTTCGCCGAGCGCCTGAAGGTCACGTTCCCCGGCCTGTGCCGCATCGTGGTCTCGCGCCCCACCATCAGCGAAAGCTGCGCGCTGAACCTCTAGGCGCCTGTGGAGTCAGGCGAGGGGGTTGCAAGGCGGCGGCCCCTTGACACTGACCCGTGGTCATTAGTTAATGACTGTCGGTCATCAGGAAGGGCCCCATGAACAGACCTCCGCGGCGGCGGCTTCATCCCGAGGCTCGGAAGCTCGAGATCGTCGAGGCCGCCGAACGCCTGCTGCAGGCCAATGGCGGCCGGGCGCGGGTGGAGGATGTGGTCCGCGAGGCCGGCGTCGCGAAGGGCACCTTCTTCCTCTATTTCCCCACCTGGGACGACCTGCTGGAGACGATCCGGCAGCGGCTGGTCTCCCAGTTCGACACCGCCTACCCCCTGCCCACCGAGGTCGAGGGCCCGGTGGACTGGCCGGGCCTCGTGGAGTCCCAGGCCTTGGCCTTCATCGAGTTCACCCTCTCCCGGCGCGGCGTGGGTGAGGCCGTCTTCCATTCCGACTTCGCCGAGCGCCGGCCCCTGGCCGACCACGCCATCCATCGGCTCGCCGCCGTGATCCGTGCTGGCCAGGAGGCCGAAGCCTTCGGGCCGGTCGATCCGGACGCTACGGGACGCCTGCTGTACGCCGTGATCCACGAGGCGGCCGACGCCGTCGCCGGATGCGGCGACCGCGCGGCCGTTCAGGGCGCCCTGCAACACGTCCTTCGGCGCACCCTCGCGCCATGACCCCAGTCTTCGTGCCAACCCCTGGAGGATCCCATGAGTGAGAGCGTTGTGAACGTGCGGTACATGGTCAGCGACGTGCAGGAGGCCGCCGACTGGTATGTCGGCCTCATGGGCTTCAGCCGACTTCCCAACGCCTCGCCGGCCTTCGCGGCGGTCGAGCGCGGACCGCTGCGGCTGCTGCTGAGCGGCAAGGCCAGCTCGGCCGGTCGGCCCATGCCCGACGGCCGCCAGCCCGAGCCGGGCGGATGGACGCGCTTCCAGATCATCGTCGAGGACCTGGCGGCCGAGGTCGGTCGCCTGCGGGGTGAGGGCGTGACGTTCCGCAATGATATCCTCACCGGTCCCGGAGGATCTCAGATCCTGGCGGAGGACCCGTCGGGCAACCTGGTGGAACTGTTCCAGCCGGCGGTGTGGGGCTGATCCCCGCGCCCGGATGATCGGCGAGGGAAATCTTCAGCGGGTCAAGCCGGTCTTCTAGCCAGGCTCAGCGCCGCTTGCGGTCGTCGCGCTCTTCGTCCTCGTCCTTCCCGTCGCCAGGGATCACCGCGCCCACCACCATGCCCGCGCCCTTGGCGGTCATGCCGACAGCGCTGGCGGTGACGCCCACGGCGGTGCCGACCACGGCGCCGGCGGCCATGGCGATGCAGCCGGCTTGGGAGAGGCCGAGCGCGGCGAGGAGGGCGGCGGTGGCGGCGGTGCGGACGATGGTCATGCTGGGTCCCCGGCTGGCCCGCCAGGGTTAACCTGCAATTGATACCAAATGGTGGCTAGGCGGCTTGCCGGACTGTTGAGCGCGTGGGCCGCGACGCGACAGCGAAGACTCTAGAGCCTGAGCGCGCGGGGCGCGGGCCCGTCGGCGGCGCGGCGGCGCGGACCGTCGTAATTCGGGTCCACCTTGCGGCGGCGGTCGGGCCCGAAATAGTCGTCGGTCCGCACATAGGGGCGCGGGTGGTCGATGATCTTCTGCAGCCGGTCCAGCACACCGCGCGCGGTGAGCGGCTTGGCGAGGAACTCGTTGACCCCCACGTCGCGGGCTTCGCTGATCCGGCGCATGGTGGAGTGGCCGGTGATCATGATGACCGGCGCCATCTGGTTGGGGCTGTCGGGGGAATTGCGCAGCAGCCGCACGAAGTCGATGCCGTCCAGGGGCTCCATGGCCAGGTCTGTCATGACGATGTCGATGGGATGGGCCCGCATCTGCTGCAGGGCCTCGGCCCCGTCGCCGGCCTCATAGATGTTCTGCAGGCCCACCGCGCGCAGAACCTCCGACAACAGCACCCGCATGTGGTGGTTGTCGTCCACGATCAGGATCTTGAGGACTTCAAGCCGCACGGGGTTGGTGTTCGCCCTACAATCTAACCTAGAAAACTGGCCTTGAGCCGATGGGGGTGTTGTCATCAACGGCGCGGAAGGCGCTCAGATACCGGCGTCGAACGCGTTCGGTCAACGGGCAATAACCCCTGACGGAACAAAACAATTCGGAGCGTGAGAGGTCGCTGAAGGCCGCGCCCTGAAGCTAAGCGTCAGCGGTCTGCTACTTTACCGGGCAAGTGGGCGCCGCCACCCGTCTGGGCCCGGTGCCGCAGGAAGGCGTCGGCCAGGACGCAGGCGGTCATGGCCTCCACCACCGGGACCGCGCGCAGGCCGACGCAGGGGTCGTGGCGGCCCTTGGTGCGCAGGTCGATGTCTTCGCCGGCCTCGTTGATCGACTGGCGCAGGGAGAGGATGGAGGAGGTGGGCTTGAAGGCCACGCGCGCCACCACCGATTGTCCTGTGGAGATGCCCCCCAGGATGCCGCCGGCGCTGTTGGACAGGAACAGCGGACCCTCATTGCCCATCCGCATCTCGTCGGCGTTCTCCTCGCCGGAGAAGGCGGCCGAGGCGAAGCCCGCGCCCACCTCCACGCCCTTGGCGGCGTTGATCGACATCAGGGCGCCGGCCAGTTCGGCGTCCAGCTTGCCATAGATCGGTGCGCCCCAGCCGGCGGGCACGCCCGTGGCCTCGACCTCGACAATGGCGCCCGTGGAGGAACCGGATTTGCGGACGGTCTCCAGGTGGTCTTCCCAGACAGACACCATCGCAGGGTCGGGGCACCAGAAGGGGTTCTCTGTCGTCTGGTCCCAGTCGAAGCGCGAACGGTCGATAGCGTGCGGCCCGATCTGCACCACGGCGCCGCGGATCGTCACGCCGTCTAGGATCTTGCGGGCCACGGCGCCGGCGGCCACACGGGCGGCGGTCTCGCGGGCCGAGGCCCGTCCGCCGCCGCGATAGTCCCGCACCCCGTACTTGGCGAAATAGGCGTAGTCGGCATGGCCGGGGCGGAAGGCTTGGGCGATCTCGGAATAGTCGCGACTGCGCTGGTCGACGTTCTCAATGATCATCGAGATCGGCGTGCCGGTGGTGACCTGGCCGTCGGTGCGCTCGTCGGCGAACACGCCCGACAGGATCTTCACCGCGTCCGGCTCCTGGCGCTGGGTGACGAACTTGCCCTGGCCCGGCCGGCGCTTGTCCAGCCAGACCTGGATCTCTTCGGCGGTCAGCTTGATGTTGGGCGGGCAGCCGTCGACCACGCAGCCCAGGGCCGGACCATGGCTCTCGCCCCAGGTGGTCACGCGGAACAGATGGCCGAAGCTGTTGTGCGACATGCCGGCGCTTCTAACTGCGCGCTGTGACTATGGCTAGGCCGCCCAAGCGGCGGCGAAGCGCCGAAGCTGGGCGCGGGCGGCGGAATCCCCGGTGGCGCTGTCGGCGGCCAGGCGCAGGAACAGGTGCCCCTGGCGGTGACGGCCCCGGGTCGGCAGGCCTTGGCCCACAAGGCGGATCAGCCCGCGTTCGCCGGCCTTCTTGGTCAGCCAGACGATGCGCCGGCCCAGCGGCGTCTCCACCGCAATGCGGCCCCCTTCCGCCAGCAGGCGCGGCTCAATCTTCACGGTGATCCAGAGGTCGTCGCCCCGCACCAGCATCTCGCCGTCGCCGCGGATCGCGACCTCCAGCTCGGCCTCGCCCACGCGGACGGTGTCGCCGGCCCGCATCCCGGCGGGCAGGTCGATCTTCACCCGGCGGCCGTCGGGAAGACGATGCTCCACCTTGCCGCCGGTCATGGCGATCAGGGGCGGGACCGAAAGGGTCGGCGAGCTGACCATGGGACGGCTGACCGTGGCCGGCGGCTGGCTCACCCGGTCGCGGGGAACCGGGGCGGTCTGGAGGATGTGATAGGCCTCCACGACCTCGCGGAAGCGTTCGGCGTCGCCGCCCTTTCTATCCGGATGGGCGCGTTTGGCGGCGTCGCGGAAAGCGCGGCGCAGTTCGGCGGGGCCGGCGAGGGGGCCTGCGCCCAGCACCTCGCGCGCCCGTTTCGCGCTCATCGTCGTGGAGTTTGCCGCGGCCATCGACGACAGTCTTAGGAAGACGCGGTCAATGGGGGGTTAAGCCCTGACGCCGGAAACCGGCTGCGCTATATGCGGGGCCATGACCGACAAGCCCCCCATTCCCGCCTCGCCGACCGAGGACGACTACGTCCGCAGCGTCACTGAAGCCGCGCCCCTGCCGCTGCTCTCGGAGGAGGACCCGATCGCTCTCTTCAACACCTGGCTGACTGAGGCCCTGGGCAAGGAGCTCAACGACGCCAACGCGATGGCCCTCGCCACCGCCGATGCCGACGGCCTTCCCGACGTGCGCATGGTGCTGCTGAAGGATGCGGACGAGCGCGGATTTGTCTTCTATTCCAACGAACAGAGCGCCAAGGGCCGCGAACTGGCGGCCAATCCGCAGGCCGCCCTGCTGTTCCACTGGAAGTCGCTGCGCCGGCAGGTCCGTGTGCGCGGTCCCGTCTCCCACGTCTCCGAGGCCGAGGCTGACGCCTATTGGGCGACCCGCGCCAGGCCCGCCCAGATCGGCGGCTGGGCCTCCCAGCAGTCACGGGCTCTGCCCGACCGCCTGGCCCTGGAAAAGCGCATCGCCGAGTACGGCCTCAAGTTCGGCCTTGGCAAGGTGCCGCGCCCGCCGCATTGGCGCGGCTTCCGCATCACCCCGCACAGCATCGAGTTCTGGCGCGATCGCCCCTTCCGCCTGCACGAGCGCTTGGTCTTCGTCCGCGAAGGCTCGGGCTGGACCACCCAGCGGCTCTATCCTTGACCGATCCGCAGGAAGCCGAGGTCGCCGCCTGGTTCGAGGCCCAGGCTGACCGCGCCATCGAGACCGCCTGCGCCCGGGTCTATCTGGCCGGCGAGCTGGCCTTCAAGGTCAAGCGCCGGGTGGAGCTTGGCTATCTCGACTACTCCACCCTGGACCTGCGCCACTGGGCGCTCGAGCGTGAGCTGAGCTTCAACCGCGCGGCGGCCTCCGACATCTACCGCGCGGTGCGCAGGGTGACACGGGCGCGCGACGGCGGCCTGGAGCTGGACGGCGCCGGCGAGACCGTCGAGTTCGCCCTCGAGATGCGCCGCTTCGACGAGCATGCGGTCCTGGCCGCCCAGCCCTGGGCGGTGGACGGGGCCCTGGCCGATGCGCTTGGCCGCACGGTGGCCGGCTTCCATGCCGATGCGCCCATCCGTCCCAATGGCGGCGGCGGCAAGGCGCTGAAATACACCATCGATTCCAACGCCCAGTTGCTGAAGGGCCTGGCCGCGCGGTTGGGCGCCGAGCGCGTCGAGCAGGCGGCTGCCGCCACCGACGCCGAGTACCACCGTCTGGAGCCCCTGCTGGACGCCCGCCGCGCCGCTGGGTTCGGCCGCCACTGCCACGGCGACCTGCACCTGGGGAACATCCTGCTGGAGGATGGCCGCCCCATTCTCTTCGACTGCATCGAATTCAACGACGTGCTGTCGGAGATCGACGTCCAGTATGATCTGGCCTTCCTGCTGATGGACCTGCAGTTCCGCAGGCGGTCAGACGCCGCCGTCCGCGCCCTGTCGGCCTATTTCGACCAGGCCGCCCGGAGCTGGGGCGATGAACTGCGGGCCGGCATGGCCGCCCTGCCGCTGATGCTGTCGGTCCGCGCCGCCGTCCGCGCCCATGTCTGCGCCTATAGCGGCGACGATGCGGGCGCCGTCGCCTATCTCGACGCCGCCATCGCCCACCTGACACCGGTAGCGCCCAGCCTGGCGGCGGTCGGCGGCCTCTCCGGCACCGGCAAGTCCACCTTCGCCCGCCTGATCGCGCCGGGCCTGGGGGCCTCGCCCGGCGCGGTGGTTCTACGCACCGACGAAATCCGCAAACGCCTGCTGGGGGTGGCCCCGGACGCCAGGCTCTCCAGCGCCGTCTATTCCCCGGCCTTCTACCAGGACGTCTACGATACGATGTTCGCCGATGCGCGCGCCCTGCTGGCCGCCGGCCGCGCCGTGGTCCTGGACGCCACCTTCATTCAACCCGAACTGCGCGCCCGCGCTCAGGCGCTCGCCGCCGAGCTGGGCGTGGTCTTCCATGGCGTCTGGCTGGAGGCCGCGCCCGACATCCTCGCCGCTCGCATCGACGGCCGCAGCGGCGACGCGTCGGACGCCACCCGGGCCACCCTCCAGATGCAGCTCGACCGCGACATCGGCGAGGTGACCTGGACCCACGTCGACGCCTCAGGTCCCGCCGCGGACTCCGCCGAGGCCTGGTCGATCCGCTACGCCCGAGGGTGATCGCCCCTGCGCGCGAGGCCCCTGGATTCATTCTCCGTTAGTCAAGAGCACCCAAGGCTCACCGCACAACTCGGAGATCGGTGTTATGGGCGCGCAGCAACAGACCGCGGAGGTGCTCGAGGCCAGCGTGTCCAGCATGGTGGGCGTCCTGGCCTGGGAGATCGAACTGGCCGGCGCCCGCTGCATGAAGCTCGACGTCCTGATCGGCCAGCTGATGACCATCCTGCCCCCGGAACACCGCGAGAAACTGGTGGAGGGCATGCACACGGTCGATCTGCTGGGCCAGCAGCTCACCAGTCTCTCGACCTTCGCCCGTCACCTCAGCGCTGGAATCCCTGAGGAGGTGACCGCCTCGGTGGAGGACGCGCTCGGCGGGATGACTTTGGGCGCCCTGGCCGACCGCATGTTCAGCGCCCTGGGCGGCGAGGAGAAGGGCATCAATGACGGCGACGAGGCGGGTGACCTTGACCTGTTCTGACCCCTCCGTCCCGACCCTCAAAGGCGCGCACCCATGAACCTCGAGAGCCAGGGCCGCAGGATCCTGATCTGCGACGTCGACCGCACCGTGCTGGAGCTGCTGCAGATTCGCTTCGACCTCGCCGGCTGCCACACCTTCGTGGCTCGCACCGGGGCCTCGGCCCTGGAAACCGTGAAGACAGCGCGTCCGGCCGCCATGATCCTGGAGCTGAACCTGCCGGAGATGGACGGCTTCGACGTGCTGCGCGCCCTCAATCCGCGCGGCGAGGGGATCCACTTCCCCGTCCTGGTGATGGGCAAGAAACTGTCCGCTGAGGACATCCAGCGGGCGGTGGCGCTGGGCGCCCGGGATTGCCTGGCCAAGCCCTTCAGCGGTGCTGATGTGCTGGAGCGCGTCGCCCGCCAGTTCCGCCGTCACACCCCGCCCGCCCCGCCGCCCGCCGCCCAGTCCCTCCGCACGGCGATGGTCTAGCGCCCGCGAGGACTGATCGCCGGACAACCTCAGCTTCCCTTCGCGGTGAAGCTGCGGCCATTGTGCGCGTCGTGAACATCCTCTTCATCACCCTCGACCAGTTCCGCGGCGACGCGCTGGCCTGCGCCGGCCATCCGGTCGTGCAGACGCCGCATCTCGACAGATTGGCCCGTGAGGGGGTGCGGTTCGCCCGGCACTACAGCCAGGCCGCCCCCTGCAGTCCGGGTCGGGCCAGTCTCTACACCGGGACCTACCAGCTCAATCATCGGGTGGTGGCCAACGGCACGCCCCTGGACCGGCGGTGGGACAATGTGGCGAAGGCGGCGCGCAGGGCCGGCTATAGGCCAACCCTGTTCGGCTACACTGACCAGGCGGTGGACCCCCGGGACGCCACCGGCCCCGACGACCCGCGCCTTAGGTCCTGGGAGGGCGTGCTGCCGGGCTTCGAGGTGGGGCTGAACTTCGCCACCCACAATCCCGGCGTCTGGGTCGACTGGCTGCGCGGCCTGGGCCACGAAGTGCCGGATGACTATGAGGGGGCGGTCGGCGGCGAGCCGGGTCGCCCGGCCGAGCACAGCCTGTCCGCCTATCACACCGACGTTCTGCTGGACTGGATCGCCGCCCAGGACGGCCCCTGGTTCGCCCACCTGTCCCAGCTTCGACCGCACCCGCCCTATGGCGCGGCGGGGCGATTCGCGACGATGTACGACCCCGCCGACATGGCGCCGCCCATCGCGCCCGCTGAAGATCGCCACCGGCTGCACGACGGCCTGCGCCGCGCCATTGGCGCGCCCGAGGACCCGACGGAGATGGCGCAGCTCCGGGCCCAGTACTTCGGCATGGTCAGCGAGGTCGATCACCAGCTCGGACGCCTGTGGGCGGCCCTCGAGGCGTCCGGCCAGTGGGAGGACACATTCATCGTCGTCACCGCCGACCACGGCGAGCAGCTGGGCGACCACGGCCTGATCCAGAAGGCGGGGTTCTTCGAGGAGAGCTACCACATCCTGAATATCGTCCGGGACCCGCGCCAGCCCCGCGCCCACGGCGCGGTGGTGGACCGTTTCACCGAGAACGTGGATCTCCTGCCCACGCTCTGCGAGGCCATGGGCCTGCCCGTCCCCGACCAGTGCGACGGCCTGCCGTTGACGCCCTTCCTTGCGGGCGAGGACCCGCCCCACTGGCGCGCCGCCGCCCACTGGGAATTCGACTGGCGCGGCTCCAACATCGCCAAGGGCGTCCAGGCCTGGCCGTGGGACCGGCGGCTGGAGCAGCAGAATCTGGCGGTGCTGCGCTCGGAGGAGGCCGCCTATGTCCAGTTCGGCGACGGCGCATGGCTCTGTTTCGACCTTGCCGCCGACCCCACCTGGCGGACGCCGGTCACCGACACCGGTGTCATCCTCGCCCACGCCCAGGCGATGCTCACCTGGCGCGCCCAGCACACCGACCGCACCCTCACCGGCCTGCTGATCGACAATGGCGGGACCGGACGCTGGCCGGCCTCGCACCTCTGACGCAATTCTTCACCAAAACCCTCGCGTCACAAGGGCGCGGCGTTGCGTCGGAGCCCGGCAAAAACTAGCCTGTCGCGCGCCCGTTCAGAGGCCGCAGTGGAGGACGCGTTTCGATGCAAGGCAGGATGCAGGACTGGCCGCTGACGGTCGACCGGATCATCGATCACGCCAAGTCCTGGCACGGCGACCGCGAGATCGTCTCGCGCTCCGTCGAAGGTCCCATGATGCGCACCACCTATGCGCAGGTCCATGCGCGGGCCAAGCGCGTCTCCAACGTCCTGAGGGGCCTGAACATCCAGCCGGGCGACCGCGTCGCGACCCTGGCCTGGAACACCGCCCGGCACATCGAGGCCTGGTACGGGATCATGGGGATGGGGGCGGTCTGCCACACCCTCAATCCGCGGCTGTTCTCCGAGCAGCTCGTCTACATCATCAACCATGCCGAAGATAAGGTCATCTTCACCGACCTCACCTTCCTGCCCATCCTGGCCGGGATCCGCGACCAGATCCCCACCGTCCAGCACATCATCGTCTTCACCGACGACGCCCACATGACCGCCGGCCTGCCCGGCGCCCATTCCTATGAGAGCCTGCTGAGCCAGGTGTCCGAGGACGCCGTCTGGGGCGGCTTCGACGAGAATTCGCCGGCGGGCCTCTGCTACACCTCGGGCACGACGGGCAATCCGAAGGGTGTGCTCTACAGCCACCGCTCCAACTTCCTGCACACCCTGGTGACCATGGGCGCCGACGTGCTCGGCATCGGGGCGACGGACACCGTCCTGCCGGTCGTGCCCATGTTCCACGCCAACGCCTGGGGCGTCGCCTTCTCCGCGCCCGCCGTGGGCGCCAAGCTGGTGATGCCCGGCGCCAAGCTGGACGGCGCCTCGATCCACGAGCTGCTGGAGAGCGAGCAGGTCACCTTCTCGGCCGCTGTGCCCACCGTCTGGCAGATGCTGCTGACCCACCTGCGCGACACCAACGGGACCCTCAACAGCCTCAAGCGCGTCGTCATCGGCGGCTCGGCCGTGCCCGAGGCGATCGTGCGGGCCTTCCGCGACGAGTACGGCGTGGCCGTCACCCATGCCTGGGGCATGACCGAGACCTCGCCGCTCGGCACCCAGGCCACGCCCAACCACAAGATCGCCGCCATGGATGACGAGGCCCAGCTTCGCTTCCAGCTGAAGCAGGGCCGCCCGCCGCTGGGCATCGACCTGCGGCTCACCAATGACGAGGGCCAGGACCTGCCCCGCGACGGCCACACCTTCGGCAAGCTGCTGGTGAAGGGCCCGTTCGTGGTGGGCGAGTACTTCAAGGGCGACGGCGGCCACATCCTCGACGACCAGGGCTTCTTCGACACCGGCGACGTCGCCACCCTGGACGAGCACGGCTTCATGCAGATCACCGACCGCGCCAAGGACGTCATCAAGTCCGGCGGCGAGTGGATCAGCACCATCGAGATCGAGAACATCGCCGCCGGCCATCCCAAGGCCGAGCTGGCCGCCGTCATCGGCATGGCCCACCCCAAGTGGGACGAGCGGCCCTTGCTGTTGGTCAAGCTGCGGCCTGGCCAGGAGGCCACCAAGGAAGAATTCCTCCAGTTCCTGGAAGGCAAGATCGCCAAGTGGTGGATGCCCGACGACGTGGTCTTCGTCGACGACATCCCCCTGGGCGCCACCGGCAAGATCGACAAGAAGCTGATCCGCACCCGGATGGCCGACTATGTCCTGCCCACCGCCGCTGCGGCCGCCGCCTCGACCATCGCCCTGGCCGCTCCACCCGAGCCGAAGATCTACGCTCCGGAGCCTGAGGCCCCTGCCGAACCGGAGGTTCACGCCCACGCCGAGCCCGCGCCGCAGGAGGACCACGCCGGATGGTCTCCCGCGGCCAGGCCCACCCAGGAGGAGAGCTATTCCGGACTCACGGTCCTGACGCCGACCCTGGATGACGCTCCGGCCGTGGAGGCGCAGGCGGAGGCCATCGCCCCTTTTCCCGCTGAGCCCGCGTCCGAGACGCGCGCCTCCGCTATCCCGGCGCCCGAAGTCCATGCGCCCCTGACCTTCGGCTCGCCCTCCGACGAGGAGCCCTTCGGGGCGCCCCTGGTTCCGCGCCGGACGAAGACGCGCAAGGGCGACGGCTTCGCGGGCTTTTATCTGAACCTGGCCACCCTGGTGGCCCTGACGCCGGCCCTGATGGTGGGCGCGGGCATGCTGGGCACCCGCTACGGCCTGATGGACTGGAAGACCGGCCTGGGCGTCATCGCCCTGGAATGGGCGCCCAAGGTGACCATGATCGCCGTGGCCGCGGGCCTGCTGGGGATCATCATCGCCCTGTTCGCTGGCTTCGGCCGCTACTGGGCCCGCGCCCTGATGGTGCTGATCCTCTGCGGCGCGACCTTCGGCGGCTATCTCTGGGCCCGTCAGGCCCAGATCACCAATCCGCCCATCAATGACGTCTCCACCGACTGGACCATGCCGCTCACCTTCTCCCAGAAGATGATGCGCGAGCGGGGACCGGAGGCGATCATGGTGGAGGCCGATCCGATGCGGCCCATGGACTCCTTCGCCTATGCCGGCCGCCGCATCGCCGACATCAACGCCGAGACCTGCGCCGAGGCCCGGCCGCTGGTCCTGGCCCAGGCGCCAGGGCAGGCCTACGCCCAGGCCAAGGCCGCCGTCGAACAGGCAGGCCTCGCCCTGGTGACCGACGATCCGGCCACCGGCCGCATTGAGGCCACCGGCCGCAGCCTGGCCTTCGGTCTGAAGAATGATGTCGTGGTCCGGGTCCTGCCCGCGCCCCAGGGCTCGCGCATCGATGTCCGCGCCATCGGCCGCGTTCCGGTATCCGACCTCGGCGCCAACTGCGCCCGGGTGACGGAGCTGATCGGAGCGATGCGGAGCTGATCCGCGCCGGGACTTCGGGAGCGACAGCCAACGGAGGGGCTCGAAGGCGCAACGAATAGGGAGGCGGCTCGTTGGAGCGACGCAACGCTCGCCCCTTGGACGCCAATGACCCCTCAGCCCCCGCGACGGATCGACATTCGCGACAACCGGCTCGCGGCGGCGATCATCGAGCAGGCCGTCGAGTACGCGATCCTGACGATGGAATTCGACGGGACCATCACCTCCTGGAGTCCGGGCGCCGAGCGGATGACCGGCTACACTGAGGACGAGATCGTCGGATCGAACTTTTCCTTGCTCTTCACCTCGTCCGACCGCTCGGCGGGGGAGGACAGGATCGAGCTCGCGACCACCTTGCGCGACGGGCGGGCCGAAGATTCCCGCTGGCACCTGTGCAAGAACGGCGGGCGCTTCTGGGCCAACGGCATGACGATGCTGATGCGCGACCCGGACCTCACCTGCCTGCTGAAGGTCATGCGCGACGAGACCCCCGCCAAGCGGGCGGACGAGCAGCGGGTGCTGCTGCTCAATGAGCTGAACCACCGGATCAACAACACCCTGGCCACGGTGCAATCCATCGCCGAGCAGACCCTCCGAGGCAGGGAGGTCAGCAGCGAAACCCGCGGTGATCTGGCCGGACGGCTGCTGACGCTCTCTGAGGCCCACCGGGTGCTGGTGGACGAGAACTGGGCGGGCGCGGACCTGCACACCATCCTGCGCAAGGCCCTGGCCCCCCACGCCGGCGGAGAGAGCCGCATCGTCTTCGATGGCCCCGACGTGCGGCTAAGTCCGCCGCAGGCCGTCTCGATGGCCCTGGCCCTGCACGAACTCGCCACCAACGCCCTCAAGTACGGATCGCTGACCAGCCCCGACGGGGCGGTGCGGATTGACTGGAACCTGGCCCACGACGGCGCCGGCGGTCGGCACCTGACCTTTCTCTGGGAGGAGCATGGCGGGCCCGCCGTCGCGATCCCGACTCGCCGGGGTTTCGGAACCCGGCTGCTGGCCCGCACCTTCGGCGAGGAGAACGGGGGGAGGGCGGAGGTGCAGTACAATCCGTCAGGCCTGAGATGCCTGATCCATCTGCCGCTTTCCACCCGCGAGGAGGCGCTGGTCCTGGATCTCGCGGCCGAGGCCGGCGAGTAGGGGCGTGCGCCGGGACCCGGCGTGGACTTGATCTAGGTCAAGGCCGCCGCAATCCCGCTCGCCAGATTGGGGTCCAAAGGAGACCCCAATGCCTGACATCGGCCTGATCCAGCAGATCTATCTCGGCGGCGTGATCACCGCCTTCCTGAGCTTCATCCTCGTGTTGGGATGGGGCGCTTTCTATTCCAATTCGGCGCCCCGCAAACACCTGTAGGCAGCCCCGGTTCGCCAGTCGGAGCCAGGCAAGGCCGCCTGAGGTTCGGCGTCAGGCGCGGCGGTAGTCGCTGTCGGGACCGGGCTTGCCGTCGGTGGTCACCAGGCCGCGCTTCACCAGGTCGATCATGTGGCCCAGCACGGAGCGCG
The DNA here is from genome assembly GCF_042714595.1 of Phenylobacterium ferrooxidans. Classification (NCBI taxonomy): domain Bacteria; kingdom Pseudomonadati; phylum Pseudomonadota; class Alphaproteobacteria; order Caulobacterales; family Caulobacteraceae; genus Phenylobacterium; species Phenylobacterium ferrooxidans. Next base: position 65,896 of record NZ_JAOTJD010000007.1, read on the forward strand.
CCGCCGCGGGGTGGAGCCTGGGATCAACGTCGGCATAGAGCACCGGGACCATCTCCCGAATCCGGCCATGGCCCTCGGTCACAGCCTTCAGTACCTGAGCCTCGCGGGCCCGGCGGTGAGCAATATAGGCGTCGATGAACGGCGCCACTTCGGTGACCGGCGGCCCGTGGGTCGGCCATAGGATGGAAAAGTCGCGCGCCTTAACCAGGTCCAGGCTGTCCATGTAATCTGTCATGTCGCCGTCCGGCGGCGTGATCACCGTTGTCGACCAGCCCATGATGTGATCGCCGGAGAACAGCGCGTTCTCTTCCTTCAGCGCAAAGCAGATGTGGTTGGAGGTGTGACCGGGGGTGGCGATCGCCTCCAGCGTCCAGCCTGGCCCCTCCAGCACCTGACCACCGCCACACAGGCTGACGTCCGGCGAAAAGCCGAAGTCCGCGCCCGCCTCCATCCGCACGCCGCTGTCGTCCACCGGGATCTCGGCCACGGCGCAGCCGTAGATGGTCGCCCCGGTCCGCGCCTTCAGCGGCCCCGCCAGGGGCGAATGGTCGGAGTGGTGGTGGGTGATCAGGATGTGAGTGATCTTTTCGCCCGGCTCCAGGGCGCCCAGGATGGCCTCCAGGTGCTCGTCCATGTCCGGACCGGGGTCGATCACCGCCACCTCGCCGCGCCCGATGATGTAGGTGCCGGTGCCCAGATAGGTGAAGGGACCGGGATTGTTGGCCACCACCCGACGGATCAGGGGGGAGACCTGGTCAGCCTTGCCGTAGTCGAACTTGATCTCGCGGACGTAGGGAATCATCGGGCGGTCTCCTTTGGGAGCGTGACAGCCTGAAGTGGGTACCGGTTCAGGCGACCGTCACGCGACAGACTAAAGAAAAGGGCGGCGCTTATCGACTCCCGGCGCCGACCTTGCGCAGCAGCGCCTCAGTTCAGGATTGTGAGGCGGTTATGGCGGCGCAGGCGGTGATGTTTGTTTCAAAACGGCTTCAGCGGGTGGTCTTCGCCCTGATGTGTCTCATGACGGCGCAACTGATTCTGACCATGGCCAGCTGCGAGCCCGACGAACCCGCCCTTCTTGGCGCGGTCCGCGTGCCCATCTCCTATCCAGGCTAGGCTGGGAGGACGCCGTTGAGGTCGTAGCCGGCCTGATGGCCGAGCTCCACCAGTTCGTCGCGCGAGCGCGCGCCGTCCATGGCCTCCCCCAGGGACCAGGTTATGATCGAGCGGGTGCCGGACCGGCAGAAGGCCAGCACCGGGCCCTCTGAGTTTTCCAGGATCGAGCGCTCCTCGGCCACCTGGTCCTGGGTCGGACCGCCGCGCACCGGGATGTAGGCGTATTGCAGCCCCGCCGCCTTGGCGGCGGCCTCGACTTGCGCGCTGCTCGGCTGGGCCGGGTCCTCGCCGTCGGGACGGTTGTTGATCACCAGCTTGAACCCCAGGTCAGCGGCCCTTTTCAGGTCATCCAACCCGATCTGTGGGCTGACAGAGAGCTGGTCGGTGACGCGTCGGAATTCGGTCATGGTCTGACTTCACTTGAGGTGGGAGGAGGCCCTTCGTTGACATCATCGGGGGGCGATGAAACTTTCGCAACGCCCGGCCGTCAAAACGCCCTCCACCTTGAGCTTCCAAATCCATGTTGCGTTTCATAGGCCGACGACTCCTCGTGGCCATCCCGACGCTGTTCCTCGTCGTCACGCTCGCCTTCTTCATGATGCGCGCGGCGCCCGGCAGCCCGTTCGACATGGACCGCAAGCTCTCGCCCGAGATCGAGGCCAATGTCATGGCCAAGTACGGGATGGATAAGCCGCTGGGCGAGCAGTACGCCGACTACCTCAAGGGCGTGCTGCAGGGCGATTTCGGGCCGTCCCTGAAATACAAGGACAAGACCGTCCTGCAGATCCTGCAGGAGAACTACAAGGTCAGCCTCACCCTGGGCCTCTCGGCCATCACGCTTGCCGGCGCCATCGGCGTGACCCTGGGGGTGCTGGCGGCGCTGAAGCAGAATGGGTGGGTGGACTTCGGCGTCATGGGCGTGGCGATCATCGGAGTCTGCATCCCCACCTTCGTGACCGCGCCGCTGCTGGTGCTGCTGTTCGGCTCGATCCTGCAGTGGCTGCCCAACGGCGGGTGGAACGACGGGGCGATCCAGAACCTGATTCTGCCCATCACCGTCCTGGCCCTGCCTCAGATCGCCATCATCTCGCGCCTGACCCGGGCCGGCATGATCGAGGTGCTGCATTCCAACTATGTCCGCACGGCGCGGGCCAAGGGTCTTCCGGCCCACCGGGTGGTGTTTAAGCACGCTCTGCGAGCCGCCATACTGCCCCTGGTGAGCTACCTCGGCCCGGCCTGCGCGGGCCTGCTCACCGGCTCCCTGGTGGTGGAGAAGATCTTCAACCTGCCGGGGCTCGGAAAGTTCTTCGTGATCTCCGCCCTGCAGCGCGACTACACCGTCGTCATGGGCATGGTGATCTTCTACGCCGCCCTGATCCTGTTCCTGAACCTGGTCGCCGACCTGCTCTATGCGGTCCTCGATCCCCGCGTGAGGCTGTCGTGAGCACTCCTATCCTCGCTCCCGGCTCGCGCGAAGGCGCGGCCCTCATGGAGACCGCCGTCAAGGGCCGCAGCCTGTGGGACGACGCGCGCCGTCGCCTGCTGCGCAACTGGGGGGCGGTGGGCGGCATGATCATGCTGGCCATCCTGGTGCTGGTGGCCCTGATCGGGCCCTATGTGACCCCCTTCGCCTACGATCAGATCAACAAGAACGACGTCTGGGCCGCGCCGCTGACCGGCGGCCACCTGCTGGGCGCCGACTCGCTTGGCCGCGACCTGCTGGCCCGGCTGCTCATGGGCCTGCGGGTTTCCCTGTCCATCGGCCTCATCGCCACTCTGGTCTCCCTGGTGATCGGGGTCGCCTGGGGCGCGGTGGCGGGCTTTGTCGGCGGGGTTGTGGACGAGGTGATGATGCGCATCGTCGATGTCCTCTATTCGCTGCCCTTCATCTTCTTCGTCATCCTGCTGATGGTGACCTTCGGCTCCAACATCATCCTGATCTTCATCGCCATCGGGGCGGTGGAGTGGCTGACCATGAGCCGGATCGTGCGCGGCCAGACCCTGTCGCTGAAGCACAAGGAATTCGTCGAGGCGGCCCGGGCTGCGGGCCTGACCCAAGGCTCCATCATCACCAAGCACATCGTGCCCAACCTGCTGGGGCCTGTGGTGGTCTATGTGACCCTGACCATCCCCGCCGTCATCCTGGCCGAGAGCTTCCTCAGCTTCCTGGGCCTGGGCGTGCAGCCCCCGATGGCCTCCCTGGGCACCCTGATCGCCGGCGGCGCCCAGGACATGGAGCTGGCCTGGTGGTTGCTGGTGTTCCCGTCGGTGACCATGGTCATCACCCTGATGAGCTTCAACTTCATCGGCGACGGCCTGCGCGACGCGATCGATCCCAAGGACCGGTGATCACGAATCCTTCTCCCGCAAGGGAGAAGGACCGCTCCCCTACCTGACCCGCCGGGCGCGAACCGCGCGCTGGCCGTCCAGGTTCATGAAGTAGCCCATGGCCGCCTTGCGAATCTCGGCCTTGGAGCCCGCCTTGGGCGGGCGGGCGAGAATCTCGCTGTCGTTCTGGGCCCAGACCGCGCCGCCCTCGAGTTCCACCGTCCAGCGGCGGTCGCCCCCCTGATAGGCTCGAACCACGGCGGTGGTCACCCGGTCCAGATCCTCGGGCTTCTCGCCGCGATCGAACATCGCCATGGAGGGCAGGGTGAAGCCGAAGGCCTGACGGCGCGCGGCCCGGGCCTGCTCGCGGTCCACTACCACGATGTCGCCCTGCTTCTCGGCCACGTCCAGGCTGGAGACCGCGGCGTCGTAGCAGGCCAGCCGCTCGGCGGCCTCGGTCTTGCCCTTGCAGTCGATCAGGTTCTGGAAGGTCGCTGTGCGCGCCGCGGCCCTGGGCTCGGCGGCTGACGCTGCGCTGGAGAGGGCAAAGGCGGCCACACCGAGGGCCACCAGCTTTAAGCGCGTGGGAAACTGTGTCATCCGTGGCCCCATGATCTCGATATCCCGCATTGATAAGGCGCTGCGGTCGCGCGGCAAGCCGATGATGTTGGCGCTCGCCGCCTTTTCGCTCCTGGCCACGGCCGGCTGCTCCCAGAAGGTCTCGCGCCCGGCCTGTCCAGCCGGCAAGATCTGTCTGCAGGTGGGCAATGGCTCCGAACCCGCCAGCCTGGATCCGCACAAGTCCACCGGCACCTGGGAAGACCGCATCATCTCCGACCTGATCGTCGGGCTGACGACGTCGGACATCGACGGCAAGTCGATCCCCGGCATGGCCGAGCGCTGGACCAGCAGTCCCGACGGCAAGACCTGGACCTTCTATCTGCGTGACGCCGTCTGGTCCGATGGGGCGCCGGTCACCGCCGACGACTTCGTCTTCTCCCTGCGCCGCATCCTGGATCCGAAGACGGCGGCCGAATACGCCTCGCTTATCTACTTCATCAAGAACGCCCAGCCGGTGAACGAGGGCAAGCTGCCGGGCGCGGAACTGGGCGCCCGGGCCATCTCGCCCAAGGTGCTGGAGATCACCCTGGAGCACCCGGCCCCCTACATCACCGAGGTGGCCAAGCATCAGACCATGCTGCCGGTGCCCAAGCACGTGGTGGAGAAGTGGGGCGACGCCTGGAGCCAGCCGGGCCACTACGTCTCCAACGGCCCCTACATGCTGAAGAGTTGGACCCTGGGGGACCACGTCGGCGTGGTGAAGAACCCGCGCTTCTACGACGCGGCGAACGTCTGCATCGACCAGATCAACTACTATCCGACCAATGACGCCATTGGCGCGGAACGCCGTGTGCTGCGTGGCGAACTCGACATGAACGCCGACATCCAGTCCAACCGCATCGCCTTCCTGCGCGAGCGGATGCCGGAGTACGTTCACACCAACACCTATCTCGGCGTCGCCTACCTGGCCTTCAACGCCTCGGTGCCAGCCTTCAAGGACAAGCGCGTGCGCCTGGCCCTCGACATGGCCATCGACCGGGAGTTCATCACCGGCAAGCTGCTGCGCGGGGGCCAGACCCCGGCCTATACCTTCGTGCCCCCGGGCGTGGCGAACTACACCCCCGCCGCGCCGCCGGTCTGGTCCACCTGGTCGCTGGAGAAGCGTCAGGCCGAGGCCCGTCGCCTGCTGGCGGAGGCGGGCTACGGTCCCAAGAACCCGCTGAAGATCGAGATCAAGCACCGCAACAGCCCTGATCCGATGCTCTTCATGCCGGCGGTCCAGGCCGATTGGAAGGCCGTGGGGGTCGATACGGCCCTGATGCAGAACGAGACCCAGATCGCCTATGCGGCCTATCGCTCTCGGGACTTCCAGGTGGCCGACGCTGCGTGGATCGCCGACTACAACGACGCCATGAGCTTCCTCTATCTGCAGCAGTCCTCCACGGGATCGCAGAACTATGGCGACTACAAGAACCCGGTGTTCGACGCCCTGCTGGCCAAGGCCGACAATGAGCCCGACGTGAACCTTCGCGCGGGATACCTCGCCCAGGCCGAGCAGATCATGCTGGACGACGCCACCGTGGCGCCGGTCTTCTTCTACGTGAACAAGAACCTAGTCTCGCCGAAGATCACCGGCTGGAAGGACAACCTGGTGGATCACCACCGGTCGCGCTGGCTCTGCATGCCGCGGACGACCGGCTGACATCAGGGATTCGGTTTCGGCGTGGCCGTGCTCAGAGGCGCGGCGTCCCATCGCCTGGGAAGGGCGGCTGCGCGCCCGTCAGCCGTAGCCGAGCAACTCGCGCAGGCCCGGCGCCATGAAGTCCACCGCACGCTTCTGGTCGTCGGGCAGCACCTCGGGCAGGGTCATTCCCACCGACAGCTTCTCGCGGCTGGTGGCGCTGTGTTCGCGCGCCGACCCCACCCGAACGCGGTCGCGCCAGTCGTCGGGTAGGGCGATGCCGAACTTCGCCAGCAGGTCACGGAAATAGGTCTCCGCCGCGGCGGCCTCGAGGTCCTTCAGGTGGGCCACGATGTCCTCGTAGCGGACCAGGTGCGCGCCCGTGCCTAGCCACCCCACCGCATGGAAGGTGAAGGCCTCCCGCAGGGCCGGTCCTTTCCCCGGAATCCCGAAGATCATCAGGTTCATCATCTGCTCGACGCTGACCGCCCCGTTCTTCAGGGGGTTCAGCTCGGGATGGTCCAGCTGGTCCGACAGACTGAACCGCGCGCGCGCCAGCACATAATCATAAGGGTCGCGCACCAGGATCACCTGGTTGGCGTGCTTCAGGGCCATCAGCGAGATGTCGGCGAACAGCAGGTGGCCCACGCTGAACTGCGGCCGCGCGGGGTTCAGCGCCCCGATGTGTTGCTGCAGGTTCTGCACCTGGATGAACTCGCGATCGTAATGCTGCTCGGTGGGTACGAACATGCGCACGATGTTGCGCAGCAGGTGGGTGCCGCACTTGGGCACGCTGTTGAGGAACGCCGTCTGGCGCAACGGCGCCTGGGCGAACTTCCGCACCTCAGGCCCCAGGGTGTCAGGCTTGCTGCGGATGACGGCGACCGGTTGAGCCATGGGAGCGCTCCTCGAAACAAGAGTTATCGCTAGGCGCCGGGCAGTCCCGGCGCAACCGAAAATAAGTCGCGCTAAGGGTACGGAAAATCCGCTAGCCTCATGGCGAAGGTCCAAGGGGGGCGGCGCCTACAAGATGAGTGGTTTCGACCAGACGCGGCGGGGCCTGATCGGGGGCCTGGCGGCGGCCGGACCGCTGGCCGCCTGCGCCACGGCTCTGCCCGGCGATCGCCGCATGATCCAGGTCAACCTTGCCGACACGCCCCTGCCGCCAGCGCCCGCCGATACGGCGCCATCCTCCGCCGCTGATGCGGTCCTTCAGGCCGGTTTCGACCCCGTCCAGCGGATGACCGTCCCGGTGATGATCGAGGGCAAGGGCCCCTTCACCTTCGTCGTCGACACCGGCGCCAACCACTCGGTGCTGTCCATCGAGACCGCCCAGGGCCTGGGTCTGCCCAGCGGCGGCGGCGCCGCCATCCATGGCATCGCCGGGGTCGAACCCGCCGAGACCGTCTATGTTCGCCAACTGGCCATCGGGAGCGTCGTCTCCAAGCGCATCCGCATGCCCCTGTTGGCGCGCCGCAACCTTGGCGCCGACGGCTTGCTGGGGGTCGATGTCCTGACCCGCCGCGACGTCCAGCTCGACTTCGAGCGCAACCGCTTCAACATCGCCCCCTCGAATTCCAGCTTCCGCCAGACGACGACCACCGGCGGCACGGGCCGACTGGCGACCCCTGTGGTCAACCCCAACATCGTCGTGGTCCCCGCTCGCTACCGCTTCGGCCAGCTGACGATCATAGACGCCGAGGTGGGCGTCGGCCTGGCCATCACCGCCTTCCTGGACTCCGGAGCCCAGTCGACCGTGGGCAACCTGGCCCTGCGGAACGCCGCCTTTCTTCAGGAGCCGGGCCTGGCCCTGCGAACGACGCGGGTGCAACTGGTTAGCGCCACGGGGCAGACGGTCTCGGGCGACCTGGCGCGGCTGCCGGGCCTGCGCCTGGGAGGCTTGCGGATCGGCAACCTCTCCTGTGTCTTCGCCGACCTCCACACCTTCAAGATCTGGGACCTGGTGGACCGGCCCGCCATCCTGATCGGCATGGACGTCATGCGTCACTTCAAGACCATCGAGCTCGACTTCGGCCGCCGGGAGGTGGTGTTCGAGACAGGCGCCAAGGCGGCCCCTTCCGTCGTGGGCCTCCCCGGTTCGGCGCCGCCGACCTGACTAGAACGGCTGGGGGGCCAGGACGGCGGCCTTGCCGCCGCTCCGCAGGCGCTCGTCCACCAGTCCATCCAGGGTGCTCTGAGCGCGCGGGTCCCCCAGGATCCAGGCGGCCGCCGCCAGGGTCTGCAGCGAGGTCGCCGACACGCCGAGCGCGCTCTCCAGGGCCTCGAAGGGTGAACTCTGCCGGGTCATCCGCTTCAGTCTCACCTCGCCTTTGAGGTCGGCCAGGGCCTTGGCCTTGTCCACGGCCTGATAGAAGCCGCCGATCTCGTCGACGAGGCCCAGCTGACGCGCCTGGGCCCCGGTCCAGACCCGGCCCTTGGCGATTTCGCGCACCCGGGCTTCCGGCAGACGCCTGCCCTCCGACACGCGGGCGATGAAGTTGGCGTAGATCCGGTCCATCCATCCGGCGAAGGCGGCCTGGTCGCTGGCCGAGAACTCCTGGCCCACGCCGAAGGCGCCGGCATAGGGGCTGCCCACCGTGGTTTCGCGCACGTCGACACCGTATTTGGCCAACGCGGGACCCAGGGCGAACTTGCCGCCGTAGACGCCGATGGAGCCGGTGAGGGTCGTGGGCTGGGCCACGATGGCCGAGGCCTCGGATGAGATCCAGTAGCCGCCGGAGGCCGCGTAGGTCCCCATCGAGACCACCACCGGCTTCTTGGCCGCCTTGGCCGCGCGCACCGCCGCCAGGATCTGCTCAGACGCCGTGTCCGAGCCGCCGGGGGAGGAGACGCGCAGGACGATGGCCTTGACGTTCTTGTCCTCAACCGCGTCGTAAATCGCCTCCGACAAGTCATCGGAAAAGATGGTCGAACCGCCGGAGAACGGATTGCGGGCGCCGTCCTTGCCGGTGACGATCGCACCCTCGCCCTCGATTACCGCGATGGCGGGGCCCGAGCCGGTGCTGCGGTCGTGGTTGGCGCGCATGTAGTCGTCGAAATCCACCAGCTTTGCGCCGTCGCCGGCCTTGGCCAGGATCGCCGTCTGCGCCTCCTTCACCTGGCCGACCTTGTCGATCAGCCCCAGCCTGGCAGCCTCCTCGGCGAGATAAGGCCCGGCCTCGATGGAAGCCTGCAGGGCGGCGGGGTTCTTCTTACGGTCCAGGGCCGCCGTGGTCAGGCCGGTGCGGTAGACCGACCCCATCCAGGACAGGGTCCCTTCCTTGTGGGCGGCCGTATAGTCGTCGTGCAGGAACGGATTGACCGCGTTCTTGTACTCGTAGCGCTGCTCGTAGTCGGCCTTGACGCCATACTTGTCGAACAGCCGCTTGAAGAAGACCTCCTCGCTGGCCAGGCCGGTGACCTGGAACGAGGCCCCCGGCTGCATCCAGAGGTTTCCGGTCGAGGCGCCGAGCATGTAGGTGGCCGTCACCACGCCAGAGGGATAGAGCCCTTGGCTGTGGGCCAGGATCGGCTTGCCCGCTGCCTGGAAGTGCTTGAAGGCCAGGCGCAGTTCATCGGCCTGGGCCGGCTCCATGCCGCCCTCGGGCAGGCGCACCAGCACCGCCTTGACCTTGCCGTCGGTCTCGGCCCGGCGAAGGGTCTCGATCACCGACATCACCGACATCGACCTGCGGCCGAAGGCGGCCAGGGGATTGGAGGGGTCCTGGTCCGAGAGCGACTGGCGCAGGTCGAGGGCCAGGACCGCGCGCGCGGGTGTCACGTCAGGCCGCGCGGCGCTGGCGGCCATGGCGATCAGCAGGAAGGGCACGCCCACGAGGAACAGCACCAGGCCCGCGAAAACGCCGGCCGCGGTGATCAGAAACTGCTTCATGGGAATCCCGCGAGAAAGTCGCCTTACGCTATATGGCGGCGGGTTTGGTTCAAATGAAGTCCCTGCAATCCGGGCGGGAGATTTTCCTTAGGCCGCCAGGGCCAGGCTCTTGGGCAGGACGTTGTCCAGGGACAGCAGGCTGACGATGCCCTCGTCGGTGGACATCACCGCGTCGACGAACTCCCGCACCTGGTCGGCGCCCACGTCCGGCGGCTCGTGCAGCATGTTCTCGGTGACCGTGAGGATGTCGCAGACCGCGTCCACCAGCAGGCCGACCTCGCGGTCATGAATCTGGGTGACCACCACGACGGAGGACTGGTTCGGCGTCGCCATGCCCAGGCCCAGGCGCGAGGCCAGGTCCACGACCGGCAGGATGGAGCCGCGAAGGTTGATCATGCCCAGCACGTGGGATGGCGCGTGGGGCAGGGGGGTCGAGGCGGTCCAGCCGCGGATCTCGCGCACCGACATGATGTCGATGGCGAACTGCTGCCCGCCGGCCATGATGGAGATGAGCTCGGCGCCGACGTGCGGCAAACCCCCGGTCGCTTGCATCAGAACTTCCCCGCTGGATGGCCTAGCGGCGCCGTTGCGCACGACGCCAGCCCCAGGTCTGAACCGCTACGGTTAATGTTTCGGAAATCGCGGTCCCAGGCTTGGCGCTCATGGGCGTGGCGCGTTGTCGCGCCTGCGACGCCTGCCGTCAGCGATCCAGATCGCAGGTCACTTGGCCCGGGGGGCGGTCCTTGTCAGGTCGACTGGTCGTTGAGGGGTATCGCCCAGGGGTTCCAGGGGCCGGCCTGCGGATCGCGCGCCGTAAGGATCGCAAGCTCGGGGCCATCCAGGCGAACAGCGCTCAGAACCCCGGTCGCGTAGGCGCCGGTATCCAGGCCGACGCGATGACCCAGGACCTCGGCCGTGTCGCCGCGCCAACTGTGCCCATGCACGATGATCTTTTCGTACGGCCCACGGGGGATGAGAAGGATCGGGTGACCGAGCGGTGTCAGGCCTCTATGAGAGGCGTACACCGTCCGCCCCTGACATAGAGACTTCAATGAGCCAAGCCGCCGCCCAGCGCCCTGAGACCCTGGCCATCCACGCCGGAGCCACGCCCGACCCAACCACCAAGGCGCGGATCACGCCGATCTATCAGACGGCCTCCTACGTGTTCGACGACAGCGATCACGCCGCGGCCCTGTTCAATCTGGAGGCCGGCGGAAATATCTACACCCGGCTGGGCAACCCGACCCAGAGCGTGCTGGAGGCCCGGGTCAGCGCCCTGGAGGGCGGCATCGCCGGCCTGGCGGTGGCCAGCGGCCATGCGGCCCAGTTCCTGGTGTTCCACACCCTGCTGGAGCCCGGCTGCAACATCGTCGCCTCCCGCAAGCTCTACGGCGGCTCGATCAACCAGCTCTCGCAGAGCTTCAAGAAGATGGGCTGGGGCGTCACCTTCATCGACACCGACGACGCCGCCGACTACGCCAAGGCGATCAATGACAAGACCCGCGCGGTGTTCATCGAGTCCATCGCCAACCCCGGCGGAGTGATCTCCGACATCGCCGCCATCGCGCAGGCGGCCCATGCGGCGGGCGTCCCCCTGGTGGTCGACAACACCCTGGCCTCTCCCTACCTCTGCCAGCCTTTCGCCCATGGGGCCGACATCGTGGTCCACTCCCTGACCAAGTTCCTCGGCGGCCACGGCAATTCCATCGGCGGCATGATTGTCGACAGCGGCCGATTCGACTGGGCGGCCGGCGGCAAGTACCCTTATCTCTCGACGCCCAATCCCAGCTATCACGGCAAGGTCTTCACCGAGGCCTTCGGCCCGGCCGCCTTCATCGTCGCCTGCCGCGCGCTCGGCCTGCGCGACCTCGGGCCCGCGATCTCCCCCTTCAACGCCTTCATGATCCTGACCGGAATCGAGACCCTGCCGCTGCGGATGGAGCGGCACTGTCAGAACGCCCTGGCCGTCGCCCAATGGCTGCAGGCCCATCCCAAGGTGGCCTGGGTCTCCTATGCCGGCCTGCCGGAGGATCGCTATCACGCCTTGGCTCAACGCTACGCGCCCAAGGGCGCCGGGGCGGTGTTCACCTTCGGCCTGAAGGACGGCTACGCCGCCGGCGTGAAGCTGGTGAGTTCGGTGAAGCTGTTCTCGCACCTGGCCAATATCGGCGACACCCGCAGCCTGATCATCCACCCCTCCTCCACCACCCACCGGCAGTTGGAGGAGGCCGACCAGATCGTCGCCGGCGCCGGTCCAGATGTGGTGCGTCTGTCAGTGGGTCTCGAGCACATCGAGGACATCATCGCCGACCTCGACCAGGCGTTGGCGGGCCTCTGATCTCGCTCAAAACGTCGCCATGAAGCGCCAGTGATCAGGAAGGACGCGTGGAGGAATTCTATCCCGCAATTCGGACGATCCACATATGGGCGGTCGTGGCCAGCGGCCTGTTGTTCGCCTTGCGTGGTGGGGCCTGGAACCTGCTGGAGGCGCGCTGGCCGAAGGTCCTGCCCGTGCGGATCCTGTCCTGGGTGATCGACACGGCGCTGCTCGCCGCGGCGCTCATGCTGACGACCATCATCCAGCAGTACCCGTTCACCGATGCTTGGCTCACGACAAAGGTGGTGTTGCTCGTGGTCTATATCGGCCTTGGCTCCATGGCCTTCTCCCCCAGACGCTCCCGCTCGGTCCGGATTGGCTTCTGGGTGGCCGCCCTCTGTGTGTTCGGCCTCATTGTCAGCGTGGCGCGGGCGCATAGCCCCCTCGGCCTACTCGCGAGCCTCGGCGCCTAGTTCTCGCTCAGCTTGCGAGATGGCGCGCGGCCGGCGTGATCATCTTCGAGAGCCGAGTTGACCCCCGTCAAGGTGTGCGGCGCCCCAGGGGGCTAAGGCTCGCCATCGAGTGGTGGAGGCCGCACATGAATTTTGACCTGTCTGAACGTCAGGCGCTGTGGCGCGACCGCGTGCGGGCCTTCATGGCGGCGCATATCTACCCCTCCATTCCGCTCTATCAGCAGCAAGCCAACCAAGTGGGCGCAGCGCGCTGGCAGGTCATCCCGATCGTGGAGGAGCTGAAGGCGCGGGCCTATTCCGAGGGACTTTGGAACCTGTTCCTGAACCCATCGGAACAGGACGACGACGCCTATACGGGGCCGGGGCTGAGCAACCTCGAATATGCGCTGTGCGCCGAGGAGATGGGCCGGGTCGCCTTCGCCTCGGAGGTGTTCAACTGCTCGGCGCCCGACACCGGCAACATGGAGGTGCTGCGCCAGTATGGCTCGGCCGCGCAAAAGGCCCAGTGGCTGCGGCCGCTGATGGACGGCGAGATCCGCTCGGCCTTCCTGATGACCGAGCCCGACGTGGCCTCCTCCGACGCCACCAACATCCAGACCTCGATCCGCCGCGACGGCGACAGCTACGTCATCAACGGCCGCAAGTGGTGGTCTTCGGGCATTGGCGATCCGCGCTGCAAGGTCGCCATCCTGATGGGCAAGACCGATCCGGAGGGCGCCCGCCATTCCCAGCAGTCCCAGATCCTGATCCCCACCGACGCCCCCGGGTTCGAGGTGGTCCGCATGTTGCCGGTCTTCGGCTATGACGACGCCCCTCATGGCCACGCCGAGGTGATGCTGCGCGACGTCCGGGTGCCGGTGGAGAACCTGATCCTGGGGGAAGGGCGAGGCTTTGAGATCGCCCAGGGCCGTCTCGGCCCGGGCCGTATCCATCACTGCATGCGCGCGCTCGGCGCCACCGAGGTGGCCCTGGAGAAGATGGTCGACCGCCTGCTCTCCCGCGTGGCCTTCGGCAAGCGACTGGCGGACCAATCGGTCTGGGAGGAACGGATCGGCGAGGCTCGGTTGGAGATCGAGATGACCCGCCTGCTGTGCCTGAAGGCCGCCGACATGATGGACAAGGTGGGCAACAAGGCCGCCCAGCTGGAGATCGCGATGATCAAGGTGGCCGCGCCGCGCACCGCCCTGAAGGTGCTGGACGACGCCATGCAGGCCCACGGCGGTGCGGGCCTATCAGAAGATTTCGGCCTGGCGCGCGCCTATGCCGGCATGCGCGCCCTGCGGATCGCCGACGGCCCTGACGAGGTGCACAAGCGGGCCATCGCCAAGCTGGAGATGGGCCGCCACGGCGCGCGCCTGCGGGCCTGGCGCGACGGCGCGCCGCTGGACGCCGGGCAGGTCCCGACCCCGGCCTAGACCCACAATCCTGGAACCCGACACCCCATGAAGACCGGCATCGACGAACGGCTGCCCTTTCACCCGTTGAACATCGCGGTCCTGACCATCTCCGACACCCGGACGGAGGTCACCGACACCTCCGGCGGCCTGTTGGCCGACCGGCTGACCAGCGCCGGTCACGTCCTGGCCGCCCGCGCCATCGTGGCCGATGAGGTGGGCGCCATCGCAACCCAGGTCCGCGCCTGGGCGGCGTCGGCCGAGGTGGACGTCATCCTGACCACCGGCGGCACCGGGTTCTCGCCGCGCGACGTGACGCCCGAGGCGGTTACGCCCCTGCTGGACAGGACGATGGACGGTTTCTCGGTCGTCTTCCACCAGGCCAGCCAGGGCACGGTAGGGGTCTCGACCCTGCAGTCGCGCGCCCTGGCGGGCCAGATCGGCGAGACCTTCATCTTCTGCGTCCCTGGCTCCACCGGCGCCTGCAAGGACGCCTGGGACCTGGTGCTCGCCGAGGAATTCGACAGCCGCTTCCGCCCCTGTTCGCTGGTGGGCCAGATCCCGCGCTATCGGGGCGTCTGCAATTGATCAGCTTCGACGCCGCCGCGGCCCTGGTCTCCGGACTGGCCCGGCCCCTGGCCACGGAGCGCGTCGGGCTCGACCAGGCCGACGGCCGCGTGCTCGCGGTTCCCCTCGTGGCGAGGGGGGCGTCACCTGCCGTCGCGGTTTCGGCCATGGACGGCTACGCCGTGCGGGAGGCCGACCTGTCGCATGGCTCGGTCAGCCTTCCGGTGGTGGGGGTCGCCTATGCCGGCCAGGGCTTTGGACAGCCCCTGGCGCCGGGCGCCTGCGTGCGCATCTACACTGGCGCTCCGGCCCCTGCGGGGGCCGACCGGGTGGTGGTGCAGGAAGCGGTGCGTGATGAAGGCGGCGTCGCCTATTTCGCCGAAGCCCCCTGCGGTGGGCGGCATGTCCGCGCGGCCGGCTGCGACTTCCGGGCCGGCGACGAACTGTTGGCTGCGGGCCTGCGGCTCACACCACAGAGGCTGATTGCGGCCGCCGCGGCCGACCAGTCCGAATTGGCGGTCGTGGCCCGGCCAAGGGTGATGATCCTCAGCACCGGCGACGAGCTGCATGAGCCGGGCCAGGGTCCCGGCGGTGGGGCGTCGATCCCCGAAAGCGTCTCCTTCGGCCTAGCCGCCCTGGTGCGCGCCTGGGGCGGAGAGGTCATCGGCCGAAGGCGGCTTGGGGATGACCTGTCCCTGCTGCAGGCCGCCGCCGGCGAAGCGCTGCAGGCCGCCGACCTGGTGGTGGTCACCGGCGGAGCCTCCGTCGGCCAGCGCGACTACGCCAAGGTGATGTTTGCGCCGTTCGGCCTGGACTGCGTGTTCGCAAAGGTGGCCATCAAGCCTGGAAAACCCGTCTGGCTGGGGCGAGCCGGCGGCAAGCTGGTGGTGGGCCTGCCGGGCAATCCCACCGCGGCCCTGGTGACGGCGCGCCTGCTGCTGGCGCCGCTGGTGGCCGGCCTGGGCGGGCAGGCGCCGGATCGCGCCCTCGCCTGGCGCCGGGCGCCGCTGACGCAGGCGCTGGAGGCCTGCGGCGATCGGGAGACCTTCGTGCGCGGACAACGCCTTGCGGCGGGCGTCGCCCCGCTGTCGGACCAGGATTCCTCGTCCCAAAGGGCTCTGGCCCTGGCCGACGTGCTTATCCGTCGTCGACCGGGTGACTTGGCCGCGGCGATCGGAGACCGGGTCGAGGTCCTCGAGTTCTGAGGACCTCGCCTACAGGAAGTGGGGGAAGAGGACGTCGTTCTCCAGGCGCATGTGCTCGCGCAGGTCTCGGTCCAGCTTGCGGCAGGCCTGGGAGAGCGCGCGCCAGGTCTTGCAGGCGTCCCGGGGCGGGGTGAAGTCCCGGGTCAGGGCCGCCAGGCGGTCGAGCTGCTCATAGACGTCGTCGTGTTCGGCCATCATGCGCGAGATGGGGAATCGCAGGACCCCGCACGAGCCGGCCAGCATGGTGGGGAAGAGGATGTTCTCCTCCTTGAGCTGGTGGCCCTCCAGGTCGTCGGCCATGACCGCCAGGTGGTCGGCCAGGCCGCGGGGGCAATCGGGGTCGCCGGCGTGAACCCGCTCCACGGTGCGCGCCAGCTCGATGGCCTGGGGGAACTCGCGGCGATGTGTTTCGTGATAGCGCTCCAGGATATGCTCGATCAGCTTTCCGGCCGCGCGCTCGGCGGTCTTGCCTCCACGGGTGGCTGCGGTCAGGTCACGCTCAAGCTTCTCCAACTTCGTCAGGGGGCCCCTGACACGGAAGATGTCGCTGGCCTCTGGGGATCGCTTGGCCAATTCGCGCGCCCAGAGATCAAGTCCAGGGGTGGGGATCGGGATCATGGCGGCCTCCTCAATGAGGACAGACTAGACCGCCGGCGTTCCCCGCGCCTTGAGCCGGGCCTGACTCCGGCTTGATCTTGGCCAAGTGGCCGCCTGGCTGATTTGGCGGGCTGCGACACCCATCGCGCGCGCCGTACGCCGCAGGGAATCGGACAGCCTCGTTCTCCCACGCAGAGAGACCACCATGGCCTTCGACAATCCCTTCGCCGGAGAAATCTGGTCCAGCAAGTACCGCTTCGCCCCGGCCGGCGGAGGCGGGGACGCCAGTCTCGCCGAGACCTGGGCCCGCGTCGCCCGCGCGGTGAGCGAGCCCGAGGCGCCCGACCGTCGTGAAGCCTTCCGCGCCGAGGTGATGGACGCGCTCACCGACTGCCGCTTCCTGCCCGCCGGCCGCATCCTGGCCGGCGCCGGCACGCAGCGCTCGGTCACCCTGTTCAACTGCTTCGTCATGGGAGAGATTCCGGACGACCTGGGCGCCATCTTCGAGCATGTCCGCGAGGCCGCCGTCACCCTGCAGCAAGGCGGTGGGGTCGGCATGGACTTCTCCACTGTGCGACCCAACGGCGCCCTGGTCCGCGGTGTCGGGGCCGACGCCTCGGGACCGCTCAGCTTCATGGATGTCTGGGACTCCATGTGCCGCACCATCCTGTCGGCCGGTCAGCGGCGGGGGGCGATGATGGGTTGCCTGCGCATCGACCACCCAGACATCGAGGCCTTCATCGACGCCAAGCGCGAACCCGGACGCCTGCGCAACTTCAACCTCTCGGTGCTGGTGAGCGACGCCTTCATGCAGGCCCTGGCGGCGGATGGGGAGTGGCCGCTGGTGTTCGATGGCAAGGTCCACCGCAATGTGCGCGCGGCCGACCTGTGGGCGCGGCTGATGACCGCCACCTATGACGCGGCCGAGCCCGGGGTGATCTTCATCGATCGGGTCAACGCCAACAACAACCTGGCCTATTGCGAGGAGATCCTGGCCAGCAATCCCTGCGGCGAGCAGATGCTGCCGGCCTATGGGGCCTGCTTGCTCGGATCGCTCAACCTGGCCCGGCTGGTGGAGGCGCCGTTCTCCGACGGCGCGGTCCTGGACGAGGCGCGGCTGGCCGGACTGACCCGCACGGCGGTCCGCATGCTGGACAATGTCATCGACATCTCGCGCTTTCCGCTGGAGGCCCAGGCGGCGGAGGCAAGGGCCAAGCGGCGGATCGGCATCGGCGTCACCGGCCTGGCCGACGCCCTGCTGTTCTGCGGCGCCCGCTACGGCGGGGATGAGGCCGTGACCCTGACCCAGCGCTGGCTGCAGGTGATCAAGCGCGAGGCCTATCGCGCCTCGGCGGCGCTTGCCGCCGAGAAGGGCAGCTTCCCGCTCTACGATCCTCAGATCCTGGAGCGACCGAACCTGCTGAGCCTGGATGCAGAGACCCGGGCCATGATCGCCGAGCATGGCCTGCGCAACGGCTGCCTGACCTCCATCGCGCCCACCGGCACCACCTCGCTGCTGGCCGGCAACGTCTCCTCCGGCGTCGAGCCCGTCTTCGCCTACGCCTATACCCGCAAGGTCCGCCAAGCCGACGGGACCTCGCGCGACGAGCAGGTGGAGGACTATGCCCTGGCCGTCTGGCGCGGGCTGAAGGGCGACACGCCGCCGCCGGCGGAGCTGTTCGTAAGCGCCCAGGATCTCACCCCTGCCGACCACCTGCGCATGCAGGCCGCCGCCCAGGCCTGCATCGACAGCTCGATCTCCAAGACCGTGAACTGCCCCGAAGGCATCGCCTTCGCCGACTTCTCCGACATCTACCTGGAAGGCTACCGCCTGGGCTGCAAGGGCCTGACGACCTACCGGCCCAACGCCGTGACCGGCTCGGTTTTGTCGGTGGTCCCCGACGTGAAGCCCGAGCCGAAGCTGTCGCCCCGCCCGGACGTCCTTGAGGGCGCCACCTACAAGATCAAATGGCCGCAGAGCGCGCATGCGGTCTATGTGACCATCAACGACGCCGACACAGGTGAGGGGCCGCGGCCCTTCGAGATCTTCGTCAATTCCAAGAACATGGAGCACTACGCCTGGACCCTGGGTCTCACGCGGATGATCTCGGCGGTCTTCCGCCGGGGCGGCGACGTGGCCTTCGTGGCCGACGAGCTGAAGGCGGTGTTCGATCCCAGCGGCGGCGGCTGGATCGATGGGCGCTACGTGCCGTCGTTGCCGGCGGCTATCGGCGGGGTGATCGAGCGGCACCTGAGGATCGAGGCGGTCGCCGCGCCCGCCCACGTCGGGCACGCGGCCCACGCCGAGGCCAAGGCCTGCTGTCCCCAGTGCGGTGGGTTCGAGCTGGTCCGCAAGGAGGGCTGCGACACTTGCTTTGGCTGCGGCTACTCCAAATGCTCATGAAAGGGTCGGCGATTGATGTCCGACAAGGGCCGCGGGGCGGGGCGGGGCTAGAAGGAAGCCCCGTCCTCTAGACGACCGGAGTCCGTCATGGCCACCGCCGCTGATCGGCGCGCCTACCGGGGGCCCAAGCTGTTCAGCTACGGCTTCCGCCCCTTCTTCCTCGCCGCCGCCATCTGGGCCGCCCTGGCCGTTCCCCTCTGGCTGCTGTCCTTCACCGGCTACCTGCCGTGGGCGGCGCTCACCCGCGAGTGGCACATCCACGAGATGCTGTTCGGCGTGCTGGGCGGCATCGTCGCCGGCTTCCTGCTCACCGCCGTGCCCAACTGGACCGGCCGCTTGCCCGTGATGGGAACGCCGCTCGCGGCTCTGGCGGCCCTGTGGCTGGTGGGACGCTTGGCGATGTTGGCGGCTGCCCAGCTCGGGGTCTGGGCCAGCGTCATCGACAGCGCCTTCCTGGTGGTGTTCGCCGGTGTGATCTGGCGCGAGGTCCTGGCGGGGCGCAACTGGCGCAACCTTGCCGTCTGCGGCCTGGTCACAGTGCTCGCCTGCGCCAATATCGCCTTCCACCTTGGGGCCCTGGCGCCAGAGGCCGCCGGCCAGCGGGCCGCGCTCGGCGCCATCGCCCTGCTGATCGCCCTGATCGGCGGCCGGGTCACCCCCAGCTTCACCCGCAACTGGCTGATGCAGCGCGCGCCCGGCCCGCTGCCCGCCCCCAGTGACCGTGCGGACATGGCCGCCCTGATCCTCACGGGCCTGGCCGCCGTCGCCTGGGTGGCGGTCCCCGACGCCCCGCTGTCCGGCGCCCTGCTGACTGTCTCGGGCGTCGCGGCCCTTGCCCGCCTGGCGCGCTGGCAGGGCCTGCGGACCCTGATCGAGCCCCTGGTCTGGAGCCTCCACCTTGGCTACGCCTGGCTGGGCGTCGGGCTGATGCTGATGGGCCTCACCATCCTGGCGCCCGACATGTTTCCGCGCACCGCGGGGGTCCACGCCCTCACGGCCGGGGCCGTCGGGGTCATGACGCTGGCCATGATGACCCGGGCCACCCGGGGCCACAGCGGCCGGCCCCGGACGGCCGACGGCTGGACGCTCGTCATCTATCTTCTGGTCAACGCAGCGGCCGTGGTGAGGGTCTGGGCCGGCTTCGGCGGGGCGGGGAGCGAGGTTCTGCTGGCGACCTCTGGTGTCCTGTGGAGCGCCGCCTACGGCGGTTTCGCCCTGGCCTACGGGCCGATGCTGCTGGGCTGGCCGGCTCAGTGGCGGGGCCGGCCTCTGCCGGCTTAACCGAAGTCAAGGCTCGGCCCCTCAGCCATCATACCCAGACGGGCCTGGTCCCTCTAGGCTCACCCTCGATCCGCCCACCATGTGCGACGCCATCCTCCCATCGGCGTCGGCTCGGGTGACATCGACACCGGCGACCCGCCGGGTCTTGGGGCGCCGGGAGACCGGCGCCTCTTCTGTCCCGCGAGGAACCTGTCCCATGGACCGACTGATCGACGGGTTCGGTCGCCGTTTCCGCTACCTGCGACTTTCAGTGACGGAAGTCTGCAACTTCCGCTGCACCTACTGTCTGCCCGACGGCTACAGAAAGACCGCCGGGCCGGCCTTCCTGGGCGTCGACGAGATCGGCGCCCTGGTCTCCACCTTCCAGCGACTGGGCATCGAGAAGGTCCGACTGACCGGCGGAGAGCCGACGGTGCGCAAGGACATCGGCCAGATCATCGCCCGGGTCGCCGAGGTTCCCGGAATCGCCAAGGTGGCCATGACCACCAACGGCTGGAACCTCCACCGCCACGTGGCGGACTGGCGCGCCGCGGGCCTGACCAACCTCAATGTCTCCATCGATACTCTCGACCGGGACGGCTTCACCCGCCTCACCGGCCACGATCGCCTCCATCAGGTGGTGGCGGGCCTCGATCAGGCGTTGGCCATCGGCGTCCCGACGGTGAAGGTGAACGCGGTCCTGCTGCGCGACAGCCTGGAGAACGGTTTCGCCGAGTTCGCGGAGTTCGTCCGCCGCCGGCCCGTGGCGGTCCGCTTCATCGAACTGATGCGCACGGCCGACAACGCCGCCTATTTCACTGACCAGCATGTGAGCGGCGAGCGCCTGAAGACGTGGCTGGGCCAGGAGGGCTGGAGCCCTCGCCCCCGGGCCTCAGACGATGGCCCGGAGACGGAGTATGAGCATCCAGACTTCGCCGGACGCATCGGATTGATCGCCCCCTATGGCGCCGGGTTCTGCGACGGCTGCAACCGCCTGCGGGTCACGGCTCAGGGGCTGCTGCGCCTGTGCCTTTTCGGCCAAGGGGGTGTCAACCTGCGCGACCTGCTGACGGGCGAGGCGGAGGCTTCGAATCTGTTGGCGGCGCGGATCGCCCAGGCCCTGACGGGCAAGGCCAGCGGCCATGAGCTGGCCCGCGGACAGGCCGGGGACACTCGCAACCTGGCCCAGTTCGGCGGCTAGCCCGCGCGGCTGGCGGGCCACAATTCCTGCTCGGCCTGGCCGATGGGGGTGCCGCTGGGGGGCTGGTGATTGTCGATCAGCGGATCGGGCTTGGCCAGGCGCTCCAGGACCACCGGGCGGGCGATGGTCACCTCGGGGCCGTTGATCACGACGCCGTAGCCGGTGAGGGTGGCGAAGGCCCGCGACAGATTCTCGGGGGTCATGCCCAGCAGGGAGGCCAGCAGGCGCTTCTCGTGGGGCAGGGTGAAGGTCTCGGCTCCGCCCTGACGCACCCTTTGGGTGATCAGGTAGTTGGCCAGGCGTTCGGCGCCGCCGCGCAGCTTCTGGTTCTTCAGCGATCGCACCAGGCCGCGATAGCAACCGGCCAACTCAAGGGTGGCGGCGTAGCTGAAGCGGGGGTCTGTCTGCATGGCCCGGCGCAGGGCCTCGCCAGACAGCATCAGGATGTCAGACCGCTCCACCGTGCGCGCGCTCATGAGCGCGTCGGCGTCGAGGGCGACAGCGGCGAAGATGAATGTGGAGACCGGCCGGAGCACGGCCAAGGTGGTCTCCTTGTCGTTCCAGGTGCCCTCCAGCTCCACCAGGCCGTCCAGCAGGACATAGAGAAAGTCCACCGGATCGCCTTCATGGAGGAGGGTGGTGCCGGCCGGGAATTTCTGCAGGAAGGCGCCGGCGGTCACTGCGCCGAAGGTTTCCTCCGAGACGCCGCAGAACAGGGGCAAGCCCCTCACGCGCTCGACATCCACCACTCGCATAGACATGGGCTCGGTCTCCTAGGTCGCCCATCAATCGCGCCGCTCAACGAGTCGAGCCTTGATGTGGATCAAGTGCGGCTAAAGCGCCGCGGGCCGTCGAGCGGCTTGATGATCATCAATTGACCGAGCCAATAAAAGTAATCGCAGGTGTTGAAAGTGTAAATCGAGGCCAATATTCGCTTCAGACCGCCTCGAATATTGCAACATCCACGCCTGAATTTGATCATCATCAATCCAATCCCTCCGCGCCCTCGTCATAGCAGTGATCGACGCGAGGGCGCTTGGCCCCGCCACAGAGAAGTCGGGGGACAAGTTGACCGTCGCCATCACACCGCCCGCCACCCAGACCGCGCCCGGCGCAGGCATGGCGCTCTGGATGAGCACCTTCTCCTTCACCGCCTGTTTCGCGGTGTGGACGATCTTCTCGATCATCGGGGTGCAGATTAAGCAGAACCTCGGCCTCACTGAGGCCCAGTTCGGGCTGCTCGCCGGAACGCCGATCCTCACCGGATCCCTGGTCCGGGTCTTCCTGGGGATCTGGGCCGATCAGTACGGCGGCCGGGTGGTGAACCTGGTGGTGATGCTGTCGGCGGCGCTCGCCACCTTCCTGCTCTCCCATGCCCAGACCTATCCGCAATTCCTGCTGGCGGCGCTTGGGGTCGGCATGGCGGGAGGGTCCTTCGCCGTCGGCGTGGCCTATGTCTCCAAATTCTTCCCGAAGACAAAGCAGGGCACGGCCCTGGGCATCTTCGGCGCCGGCAATGTCGGCGCGGCGGTCACCAAGTTCGCCGCCCCCTTCGTGATGATCGCCTATGGCTGGCAGACCGTCGCTCAGGTCTGGGCCGCGGCGCTGGCGGTGATCGCCGTCATCTACTTCCTGCTGACCCGCGATGATCCGGAACTGGTGGAACGCCGCCGGACCGGCGCCAAGCCCGTCGCCGCGGCGATGCAGTTCGCGCCGCTCAAGAAGCTGCAGGTCTGGCGCTTCGCCCTCTACTACTTCTTCGTCTTCGGCGCCTTCGTGGCCCTGGCTTTGTGGCTGCCCCACTATCTGGTGGGGGTCTATCACCTGGACATCCGCACGGCGGGCATGCTGGCGGCGGCCTATTCGATCCCTGGGTCCTTGTTCCGGGTGTTCGGCGGCTGGCTCTCCGACAAGATCGGCGCGCGCAAGGTGATGTACATCACCTTCGGCATCAGCGTGGTGGCCACCTTCCTGCTGTCCTATCCCCCCACCAGCTACGTGGTGGACGGGGTCCATGGGCCGATCGCCTTCCGGCTGGCCACGGGGCTCGTTCCCTTCATCGTCCTGCTGTTCTGCCTCGGCTTCGCCATGAGCCTGGGCAAGGCCGCGGTCTACAAGCACATCCCGGTCTACTACCCCGACACCATCGGCTCGGTGGGCGGTCTGGTGGGCATGGTGGGCGGCTTGGGCGGCTTTGTCCTGCCCATCGCCTTCGGAGCCCTGAACGACCTGACCGGGGTCTGGACCAGCTGTTTCATGCTGTTGTTCGTCCTGGTGGCCAGCGCCCTGATCTGGATGCACTTCGCCATCCGCCGGATGGAGCATGCCGACGCCCCGCAGCTGGGCGACCTGCCCGAACTTCCCGAGATGGCGGCCCTGCACGCCGACCTTCAGCCGCGCCCGGTCTCCGGCGCGTCCGCCCGCGCTCGCGCGGCGACCCCAGCAACAAGAGGAGCGCCTTGATGGCTTCCCGCAAACCTGCCCGCCATGTCCTGACCGACTGGCGTCCCGAGGACCCGGCCTTCTGGTCGGGATCGGGCAAGGCGATCGCCAGCCGGAATCTGTGGATTTCGATTCCCAACCTGCTCCTGGCCTTCTCGGTCTGGATGGTGTGGTCGATGGTGGTGGCCAAGCTGAAGCTCGTCGGCTTCAAGTTCACCACCGAGCAGCTCTTCTGGCTCACTGCGCTGCCCGCCCTCTCGGGCGCCACCTTGCGGATCTTCTACACCTTCATGGTCCCGATCCTCGGCGGCCGGCTGTGGACGACGCTCACCACCCTTTCGCTGCTGCTTCCGGCGATCGGCATCGGCCTGGCCGTGCAGGATCCCACCACGCCCTATGAAGTGTTCGTGGTCCTGGCCCTGCTCTGCGGCCTGGGGGGCGGCAACTTCGCGTCCTCGATGGCCAACATCGGTTTCTTCTTCCCGAAGAGCCAAAAGGGCAATGCGCTGGCCCTCAACGCCGGGTTCGGGAACCTTGGCGTGAGCGTCATGCAGTTCCTGGTGCCGGTGGTGATCGGGGTCGGGATGTTCTTGCCCCTGGTGGGCGCGCCCCAGACCGTCGTGGAAAAGGGCGTGTCGAGCACGATCTGGCTGCAGAACGCCGGCTTCGTCTGGGTCCCCTTCATTCTCATCGCCGGCAGCATGGCCTGGTTCGGCATGAACGATATCGCCGCTGCGCGGGCCTCCTTCGCCGAACAGTCGGTGGTGTTCAAGCGCAAGCATAACTGGGTGATCTGCTGGCTCTACATCGGCACCTTCGGCTCGTTCATCGGCTTCTCGGCGGCCTTTCCGCTCCTGATGAAGACCCTGTTCCCTGATGTCCAAGCCATGCAGCTGGTCTTCCTCGGCCCGCTGGTCGGGGCGGCCTCTCGGGCGCTCACCGGCTGGGTCTCCGACAAGTTCGGGGGCCACCACGTCACGCACTGGGTGTTCATCGCCCTGGCGCTGGGCGTGCTCTCGGTGATGTACAGTGTCGGCGGCTTTGGCGCGGCGCCATCCTTCCCGATCTTCTTCGCCAGCTTCATGTGGCTGTTCTTCTGGACCGGGGTCGGCAACGCCTCGACCTTCCAGATGATCCCCGCGATCGTGCGGGCCGACATGCCCAGGCTGCTGCCGCAGGCCGATCCTGCCGCACGCCTGAAGGCTGCTGAAATGGAGTCGGCGGCCATTGTCGGGTTCAGCTCGGCGATCGGCGCCTTCGGCGGCTTCTTCATCCCGCTGGCCTTCGGCAATGCGATGAAGGCCACCGGCGGGCCGAGCTCAGCGCTGCTGGTCTTCCTGGCCTTCTATCTCAGCTGCGTCGCGGTGAACTGGCTCTTCTACGCCCGCAAGAGCTCGCTGCTGCACGCACCCCAATCCTCCTCGAAGATGGAAATCGTGGCATGAGCCATACCCTTGATCGCCTGACCTTCTTCGCTCGGAAAACCGAGCTGTTCTCCGATGGCCACGGCGTCCTCACCGACGAGGACCGCCAGTGGGAGGAGGCCTACCGGCGCCGCTGGCAACACGACAAGGTCGTCCGCTCCACGCACGGCGTGAACTGCACCGGCTCCTGCTCCTGGAAGATCTACGTCAAGGGCGGGATCGTCACCTGGGAGACCCAGCAGACCGACTATCCGCGGACCCGGCCCGAGCTGCCCAATCATGAGCCGCGGGGCTGCGCCCGGGGCGCCAGCTACAGCTGGTACCTCTATTCCGCCAACCGGGTGAAGTACCCGCTGATCCGCTCGCGCCTGCTCAAGCTCTGGCGCGCGGCGCGGGCCACCCTCAGCCCGGTGGCAGCCTGGGCCTCGATCCAGAAGGACCCGACCCAGCGCGCCTCCTACGTCACCATGCGTGGGGCAGGGGGCTTCATCCGGGCGACCTGGGACGAGGTCACCGAGATCATCGCCGCAGCCAACGCCTACACCGTCAAGGAATGGGGTCCCGACCGCATCTTCGGCTTCTCGCCGATCCCGGCCATGTCCATGGTCTCCTACGCCGCCGGCGCCCGCTACCTGCAGCTGCTGGGCGGTGTCTGTGGCTCCTTCTACGACTGGTACTGCGACCTGCCGCCGGCCTCGCCCCAGACCTGGGGCGAGCAGACCGACGTGGCCGAGAGCGCCGACTGGTTCAATTCCGGATTCATGATCCTCTGGGGCTCCAACGTCCCGCAGACCCGCACCCCGGACGCCCACTTCTACACCGAGGCCCGCTACCGCGGTGCCAAGTCGGTGGTGATCTGTCCCGACTATTCGGAGGCCTCCAAGTTCTCCGACCTGTGGCTGCCCGTGAAACAGGGGACCGACGCCGCGCTCGGCATGGCCTTCGGTCACGTGATCCTCAAGGAATTCCACATCGACAGGCAGGTGCCCTACTTCCGCGACTATCTGCGGAAGTATTCCGACCTGCCGATGCTGGTGCGCCTGGTCCCGCAGGACGGCGCCTATGTGCCCGAGCGCCTGCTGCGCGCGGCTGAGTTCGACCAGGCCCTGGGCGAGACCAACAACCCCGACTGGAAGACCGTCGCCCTGGATGAGACCACCGGCGAGGTGATCGTCCCCAACGGCTCCATCGGCTTCCGCTGGGGCGAGAACGGCAAGTGGAACCTGGAAGAGAAGGATGGGGCCGGCCGCGAGACCACCCTGCGTCTGGGCCTGAAGGGCGTCCATGACGAGGTCGCCGCGGTGCGCTTCCCCTATTTCGGCGGGGCGGCCACCAACGGCTTCGCCATGACCGATCACCCGGACGTCCTGGTCCGAAATGTGCCGGTCAAGCGCATGATGCTGCCCGAGGGCGAGACCCTGGTGGCCTGCGTCTATGACCTGTTCCTGGCCAACTACGGCGTCGATCAGGGCTTCGGCGGCGACCACATGCCGGCCAGCTATGACGAGGTGGAGCCCTATTCCCCGGCCTGGGCCGAGGCGATCACCTCGGTGCCGAAGGACCAGATCATCGCTGTGGCCCGCGGCTTCGCCGGCAATGCCGAGAAGACCAACGGCAAGTCGATGGTGATCATCGGCGCGGCCATGAACCACTGGTTCCACATGGACATGAACTACCGCGCGGCCATCAACATGCTGGTCATGTGCGGTTGCGTCGGTCAGTCCGGCGGCGGCTGGGCCCACTATGTCGGCCAGGAAAAGCTGCGGCCGCAGACCGGCTGGGCCCCGCTGGCCTTCGCCACCGATTGGGTCAAGCCGCCCCGTCAGCAGAACTCCACCTCCTTCTTCTACGCCCACTCCGACCAGTGGCGGTACGAGACGGTGGAGATGAGCGAGATCCTCTCGCCCACCGCGCCGGAAGGCGTGTGGGACGGGGCGATGATCGACTTCAACGCCAAGGCCGAGCGTCTGGGCTGGTTGCCCTCGGCGCCCGCCCTGCAGACCAACCCGCTGGAGGTGGCCAAGGCCGCCGCCGCGGCGGGGCAGGACCCCAAGGCCTACGCGCTGGCCCAGCTCAAGAGCGGCGATCTGAAGATGTCCTGCATGGACCCCGATGATCCCGCCAACTGGCCGCGCAACATGTTCATCTGGCGCTCCAATCTGCTGGGCTCCTCGGGCAAGGGCCACGAGTACTTCCTCAAGCACCTGCTGGGCGCCTCTCACGGCGTCCAGGGCAAGAACCTGGGCGAGGACGGTCGGCGCAAGCCCAACGACGTCGCCTGGCATGACAAGGCGCCGGAGGGAAAACTCGACCTGCTGGTCACCCTCGACTTCCGGATGTCCACGACGGCCGTCTACTCCGACATCGTTCTGCCGACCGCCACCTGGTACGAGAAGAACGACCTCAACACCTCCGACATGCACCCCTTCATCCACCCGCTCAGCGCGGCCGTGGATCCGGCCTGGGAGTCGAAGTCGGACTGGGAGATCTTCAAGGCGATCGCCAAGAGCTTCTCCGAGGTCTCCCCGGAGGTCCTGGGGGTCGAGCAGGACGTCGTCCTCACCCCCATCCAGCACGACAGCGCCGCCGAACTGGCCCAGCCCTTCGACGTGAGGGACTGGTCCAAGGGCGAGTGCGAGGCGATCCCCGGCAAGACCATGCCGCAGATCACCGTGGTCGAGCGGGACTATCCCAACACCTACAAGCGCTTCACCGCCCTTGGCCCGTTGCTCAAGGCCACCGGCAACGGAGGCAAGGGAATCAGCTGGAAGACAGACCACGAGGTCGACCTGCTGACGGCCCTGAACGGCGCGGTGCTGGAGGAGGGTCAGACCCAGGGCCTGGCGCGGATCGAGACCGACATCGACGCCTGTGAGACCATCCTGATGCTGGCGCCGGAGACCAACGGCGAGGTGGCGGTCAAGGCCTGGGAAGCCCTCGAAAAGCAGACCGGCCGCGAGCACACCCACCTGGCCGTGCCCAAGGAAGACGAGAAGATCCGCTTCCGCGACCTGCTGGCCCAGCCGCGCAAGATCATCACCTCGCCGACCTGGTCGGGCATCGAGAGTGAGAAGGTCTGCTACACGGCCGGCTACACCAACGTCCACGAGCTGATCCCGTGGCGGACCCTGACCGGCCGCCAGCAGCTCTATCAGGATCACCTGTGGATGCGGGCCTTCGGGGAGGCGCTCTGCGTCTACCGTCCGCCGATCGATCTGAAGACCACCTACGTCATGGGTCAGAAGCCCAATGGCGAGAAGGAGATCGTCCTCAACTTCATCACCCCCCACCAGAAGTGGGGCATCCACTCCACCTACTCCGACAACCTGATGATGCTGACCCTCAATCGGGGCGGTCCCGTCATCTGGGTGTCCGAAACCGACGCCAAGAAGGTCGGTCTGGTGGACAACGACTGGGTGGAGGCCTTCAACGCCAACGGGGCGCTCACCGCCCGGGTGGTGGTCTCCCAGCGGATCCGTGAAGGCACCACCTTCATGTATCACGCCCAGGAAAAGATCGTGAACACGCCGGGGTCCCAGATCACCGGCAAGCGCGGCGGCATCCACAATTCGGTGACCCGCACGGTCCTCAAGCCGACCCACATGATCGGCGGCTACGCCCAGCTCGCCTACGGCTTCAACTACTACGGCACGGTCGGCTCCAACCGCGACGAGTTCGTGGTGCTGCGCAAGATGACCAAGGTCGACTGGTTGGAAGAACCCCTCAACGCCAAGGATTTCGCTCAATGAAGGTTCGCGCGCAAATCGGCATGGTGCTGAATCTCGACAAGTGCATCGGGTGTCACACCTGCTCGGTCACCTGCAAGAACGTCTGGACCAACCGGGAGGGCGTTGAATACGCCTGGTTCAACAACGTCGAGACCAAGCCCGGCGTCGGCTTCCCTCGCGACTGGGAGAACCAGAAGCGCTGGAACGGCGGCTGGACCCGCAAGGCCAACGGCAAGATCGAGCCGAAGATGGGGGCCAAGTGGCGGATCCTGGCGAAGATCTTCGCCAACCCCGACCTGCCGGAGATCGACGACTACTACGAGCCCTTCGACTTCGACTACGCCCACCTGCAGACGGCGCCGGAGATGAAGGCGTTCCCCACCGCCCGGCCGCGGTCGAAGATCACCGGCCAGCGGATGGAGAAGATCGAGCGCGGTCCCAACTGGGAGGAGATCCTCGGCGGCGAGTTCTCCAAGCGATCGGCCGACTACAACTTCGAAGGCGTCGAGAAGGAGATCTACGGGGCCTTCGAAAACACCTTCATGATGTACCTGCCCAGGCTGTGCGAGCACTGCCTGAATCCCACCTGCGTCGCCGCCTGTCCCTCGGGCGCCATCTACAAGCGCGAGGAGGACGGCATCGTCCTGATCGATCAGGACAAGTGCCGCGGCTGGCGGATGTGCGTCTCGGCCTGCCCGTACAAGAAGATCTACTACAACTGGGAATCCGGAAAGTCGGAGAAGTGCACCTTCTGTTTCCCGCGCATCGAGGTCGGCCAGCCGACCGTGTGCTCGGAAACCTGCGTCGGGCGCATCCGTTATCTCGGTGTCCTGCTCTATGACGCCGACCGCATCGAGGCCGCGGCCTCGACCCCCGACGAGCAGGACCTCTACCAGGCCCAGCTCGACGTCTTCCTGGATCCCAGCGATCCGGCGGTGATCGCCCAGGCGCGCGCCGACGGCGTGCCGGAGGCCTGGCTGGACGCGGCCCGCAAGAGCCCGGTCTACAAGATGGCCATCGACTGGAAGATCGCCTTCCCGCTGCACCCGGAATACCGGACCCTGCCCATGGTCTGGTACGTGCCGCCCCTCTCGCCGATCCAGTCGGCGGTGGCGGCGGGCGCCCTGGAGATGGACGGCGACATGCCCGACGTCCACTCGCTGCGGATCCCGATCAAGTACCTCGCCAACCTGCTCACCGCCGGCAAGGAGGCGCCGGTCCAGCTGGCCCTGGAACGCATGCTGGCCATGCGCGGCTACATGCGGGCCAAGACGGTGGAGGGGGTCATCGACCACGCACTGGCCGAACGGGTCGGCCTGACGGCGGCGGAGATCGACTCCATGTACCGCTACCTGGCGATCGCCAACTACGAGGACCGCTTCGTCATCCCGTCGGCTCACCGCGAGACCGCCGAGGACGCCTACGACATGCGCGGCGGCTGCGGCTTCTCCTTCGGCAACGGCTGCTCGGGCGGCCGCACGGAGCTGGGCCTGTTTGGTCCCAACAAGCGCTCGCGCGCCAAAACCCCCATGGAGGTCTGAGACATGGCCCGCACCTACAAGGCGCTCGCGCTGCTGCTCACCTATCCCAACCGCGAGCTGCAGGCCTTCGCGCCCGAGGCCGTGGCCGTGATCGAGGCCGAGGCCATGCTGAGCAAACCCCTGGTCCAGGCCCTGCGCAAGCTGGCCGCCGAGATCACCGGGGACGACATCTACGACCTGCAGGAGCGCTACACCGAGCTCTTCGACCGCACCCGGTCGCTGTCCCTCAACCTCTATGAGCACGTGCACGGCGAGAGCCGCGACCGCGGCGAGGCCATGGTGGCCCTGCTGGAGCTCTATCGGGCGCAGGGCCTCGACTTGGCGGCCAACGAGCTGCCGGACTTCCTGCCGGTGTTCCTGGAATTCCTCTCGACCCTGTCCGACCGCCAGGCCGCGTCCCTGCTGGGCGAGGCGAGCCACGTGCTGGAGGCCATGGGGGAGCGGCTCAAGACCCGCGGGAGCGCCTACCGCGCGGTGTTCGGGGCCCTGGCCCGCCTGGCCGACACCCAGGCCGATCCGGGCGTCCTGGCGGCTCTGCTCCGCGAGCCCGAGGAGAACCCCAACGACCTGGAGGCCCTCGACAAGGCCTGGGCCGAGACCGCCGTCACCTTCGGCCCGTCCGACTCCGACTGCCCCAAGGCCAGCG
Organism: Phenylobacterium ferrooxidans; assembly: GCF_042714595.1. Taxonomy (NCBI): domain Bacteria; kingdom Pseudomonadati; phylum Pseudomonadota; class Alphaproteobacteria; order Caulobacterales; family Caulobacteraceae; genus Phenylobacterium; species Phenylobacterium ferrooxidans. The sequence goes on from NZ_JAOTJD010000007.1 coordinate 96,673, forward strand.
CCCTGGTCGAGGCCATGACCGCCGAACCGCCGCGCGCCTCACGTCGCGCCGGCGCGCCGGCCTGAGGAGCCCCTTGCGATGCAACTGCTCAATCAAATCCTGTTCGGCGTCTATCCCTACATCGCCCTCGCGGTCCTGGTGCTGGGGTCGGTCATCCGCTTCGACCGTGAACAATACACCTGGCGCTCCGGCTCCTCGCAGCTCCTGCGGCGCAAGCAGCTGGTCCTGGGATCGGTCCTGTTCCACGTCGGCGTTCTGGTCATCTTCGGCGGCCACTTCGTCGGCCTTCTGACCCCCATCTGGGTGTTCGACGCCCTGGGCGTGCCCCACGGCGCCAAGCAGATCCTGGCCATCGTCGCCGGCGGCATCGCCGGGATCCTGTGCCTGGCCGGCGGCCTGCTGCTGCTGCACCGGCGCCTGTTCGACCCGCGGATCCGCCACAATTCCAGCTTCGGCGATACCGCCATCCTGATCATCCTGATGGTCCAGCTCTGCCTGGGCCTGGCCACCATCCCGCTGTCCCTGGGCCACCTCGACGGCGGGGAGATGCTGAAGTTCATGAGCTGGGCCCAGGGGGTCTTCGCCTTCCAGCCCAACGTCGCCGACCACGTCGCCGATGTGCACCCGATCTTCAAGGCGCACCTGGTGCTGGGCATGACCATCCTGCTGGTTTTCCCGTTCACCCGCCTGGTGCACATGCTCTCGGCGCCGGTCTGGTACCTCAACCGCCGGGGCTGGCAGCTGGTGCGGACGAGGCGTCCGCTGCCGCACCGCCGCGACAACGCTGCTCCGGTCTATCCGACCAGACCCGGCGTGCAGCCCATCCCCCTCAGTGCGAAAACCGCCGCGGTCCGACCCGCGCCCTTCAAGCCCGCGGAGTAGCCGCCATGACCGCCGCAGCCGCGACCGCCACCATCGTCGTCGAAGGGGTCGAGATTCCCGAGTTCCTCATCGCCGAGGAGGTGCAGAACCATCCCAGCCTGTCGGCCGGCGAAGCCCGCGCCGCCGCCGGCAAGGCGCTGGCCGTCAAGGCCCTGCTGCTGCACCGGGCCGACGAGCTCGGCCTGACGCCCCAGCCCATCAAGGACGAGGCCGGGCGCGAGGAGACCAACGAGGAAGCCTTGATCCGAGCCGTCCTCGACGCGGAGATCGACATCGAATCCCCCAGCCAGGTCGAGCGCCGCCGGGTCTATGACACCCAACGCGCCCGTTTCACCAGTCCGGCCCTGCTGGAGGCGGCCCATATCCTCATCGAGCCGAAGGGCGACGACGCCGAGGCCTTGGAACAGGCGCGCAGGACCGCCCAGGGCATACTGGACCGCTGCCTGGCGCAGCCGTCACAGTTCGCCCATCTGGCCAAGACCCTGTCGGACTGTCCCTCGGGCAAGATCGGCGGCTCTCTCGGCCAACTGGGTCCCGGCGACGTGGTGGGGGAGATCGAGCGCGCGCTGGGCGGCCTGCAGGCCGGGGACATTTTCCCCCGCCCGGTCGCCTCGCGCTTCGGCTGGCACATCCTGAAGCTCGAGCGGCGGATCGAGGGGCGAGAGCTGCCCTTCGACTATGTGGAGGACAAGATCGCGCTTCACCTGGAGAGCCGCGCCTGGACCGCCGCGGCGACCCGCTACGTCTCCGACCTGGCCGACCGAGCCCGCGCCCAGGGCGTGGCCTTCAGCCTCAGCCGCGACGGCCGGTTCGCCACCGGCTCCCTGTCGCTGGGCGAATTGCTGTCCCAGGGGGGCTCGGCCGACGAGCTCGAGGCCTGGCTCGACGCCACCGACCCGGAGCTGGCTGACCGCGTGAGGGCCGCGGCCCTGGCCGACAAGCTCGACGTCACCGGCTTCGTGCGCCGCGCCGTGGCCCACTTCGTCGACAACGCCGGCGACGAGAGCTGGACCCATCTGATCTCGGCCGCCCAAGGCGCCAAGGACCCCGCCATCGCCGCCATGGCGTCACTGCTGAGGGCCAAGCTGACGCCCAAGGCCCGCACCTACACCATCGTTCGGAGAGTCTGAGTCATGCGCCTTCTTCCCGGCCTCCTGGGCCTCGCGTCCCTGGCCGTTCCATCCTTGGCCTGCGCGGCCGAAGCGCCCAAGGGCCTGATCCTGGAATCCCGCCTGCGGTACGAGACCGTGTCCCAGGACGGCTTCTCCAAGGACGCCCAGGCGGTCACCCTGCGCACCCGACTGGGCTACGAGACCCCGGCCTTCCACGGCTTCAAAGCCCTGGTGGAGGGGGAGAACGTCACCGCGCTCTCCGACCGCTACAACAGCAGCACCAATGGCAAGACCGCCTATCCCCTGGTGACCGATCCCGAGACCACCGAGCTGAACCGAGCCCAGGTCTCCTGGACGGGGACGCAGGGCGAGGCGGTGATCGGACGCCAGCGGCTGATCCTCAACAACGCCCGCTTCGTGGGCAATGTCGGCTTCCGCCAGAACGAGCAGACCTTCGACGCGGCAAAGCTGGTCTACCGGCCATCTCCCAAGGTCAGCGTGACCTACGCCTATATCGACAAGGTCCACCGGATCTTCGGCGAGGACCATCCGCAGGGAAACTGGCGCAGCGACTCCCACCTGGCGCAGCTGGACGCCAAGACCAGCCTCGGCCAGGTCTCGGCCTATGGATACCTGCTGGACTTCGCCAATGCGCCCACCCAGTCGAGCGCCACCTGGGGCGCGAGGCTTACCGGCTCGCGGCCGCTGAACGCGGGCCTCAGCGCCACCTATGAGGCCGAGTACGCCCGCCAGACCGACTATCGCAACAGCCCCACCAGCTTCGACCTCGACTACATCGCGCTCTCGGCCGGGCTGAAGACCAAGACCAACGCCGTGGCGCTCGGCTTCGAGCAACTGGACGGCGACGGCCGGCGCGGCTTCTCGACGCCGCTGGCCACCCTGCACGCCTATCAGGGCTGGGCTGACGTCTTCCTCACCACCCCCGCCAATGGCGTGCGGGACCTGAGCCTTACCGGCAGTTCGGTGCTCAAGGGCCCGCACGGCAAGCCGCTGAAGATCCAGGCGAGCCTTCACCAATTTGACGACGCCGGCGGCGGCGCGGACCTGGGTCGAGAGTTCGACGCCTCGGTGTCCATGCCCCTGACCGCGAAGCTGGGCGCCGAGCTGAAGGTTGCGGCCTTCCAGGGCGACCGGCCCGCCTTCCCCGATCGGACGAAGATCTGGCTGACGCTGGAATTCAAGCTCTGACCCAAGGTCGAGAGGAGGCGGTGGTGAAACAAACGACCGAAATCGAGGAGGTCCCGATCGAGCTCCTGGCCGAGCCCCTCGACTGGTTCTTCGCCGAGCACTACCGCCACCGGCAGCTCTGCCAGATGATCGACGAAGTTTGCGCGACCACGGTGTTCGACGGCGACAAGATCGCCAAGGTGGTCGCCTTCCTGAGCCACGACCTCGCCCTGCATGTGATCGATGAGGAAGAGGATTTCTTCCCCCTCCTGCGCCGACGCTGCCTGCCGGAGGACGAGGTCGAGCGGGTGCTGGGCATGCTCTCGGCGGAGCACCGGGCCGACATGACCAAGGCTGCTCAGGTGAGCGACCTGCTCAAGGCCTGCCTGCTGAAGGAGACCGCCCCGGGCCTCGATCTGGCTCGCCGCAGGATTCTCTCGGAGTTCGCCAGCCAGGAGCGCCGACACCTGGGCCTGGAGAACGCCGTCATCCTGCCCATCGCCCGGCTGCGGCTGGACGCCGAGGACCTGGCGACCCTGGGGCGGCGGCTGGCCGCGCGCCGCGGGCGCATCCTCCACGAGCCGGACGCGTGACCCAGGGAGTCTTCCGTCGCAACCTCGCCTGGGCGGCGGCCAGGGCTCGGGACGACCGGAACTTCTTTACCGACCTGGCGGCCCAGGAGGCGCCGGACTACCTGTGGATCGGTTGCGCTGATAGCCATCTGCCGGCGCATGATCTGACCGGCCTGGCGCCTGGCGAACTCTTCGTGCACCGCAACCTGGCCAATCTGGCGCCGGCCCAGGACGCCAATTTCCTGTCGGTGCTGCAGTACGCTCTCGAGGTTCTCAAGGTGCGGCACGTCGTGGTCTGCGGCCATTATGGCTGCGGCGGCGTGCGGACGGCCGTCAGCGGCGAGCGCCACGGCCTGGTGGACAACTGGCTGCAGCCGGTGCGTAGCCTGTTCTGGCGTCATGCCGAGGAACTGGACGCCATCCTCGACGTCGAGACCCGGCTGAACCACCTGTGCGAGCGCAATGTCGTCGAGCAGGTCGGTGGCCTGGCCGGCAACCCCCTCGTCCATGACGCCTGGCGCCGGGGCCAGCCCCTCGCGCTGCACGGCTGGATCTATTCCATCCATGACGGCCTCCTGCGGGACCTGGAGACCACCGTCTGCGACCTGCACCAGGCTCGCGCCATGATCGGCGCGCCGGCCGCGAGCGACCCGCGCCGCAAGCCCGCGAGGACAAGGGCATGACCGGCGTCGCCGTCGTGCTGGCCGGAGGCGAAGGCCGCCGGATGGGGGGCGGCAAGCCCCTGCGCGCCTGGGGCGGCCGGCCGCTGCTGTTCCGGGCCATCGAGCTGGCCGGCGGCTACGCCTCCCAGGTCGCCGTCGCCGTGCGGGAGGCGGGCCAGGCGGGGCAGGGGGCGGAGATCCCGCTGCTGTTCGATCCGCCCGAGATCGGCGGGCCGCTGGCGGGTCTGGCCTCGGCCCTGGACTTCGGACGCCGCTGCGGCGCCACCTGGGTCCAGACCCTGGCTTGCGACATGCCCTACCTGCCGCCCGATCTCAGCGACCGCCTGGCCGGGGCCCTGGCGCCGGAGGTCGGCGCGGTGCTTCCCACCAGCGGAGGCCGCCTGCATCCGATCTGCGGTCTCTGGCGCGTCGGGTCGCGGGATCGGCTGGAGGCTTATCTGACCACCGGCCGCTCCTCCCTGCGCGGCTTCGCCGAGCATGTGGGGCTTCGGGAGGTGGCCTGGGACACCCCGGCCGCCGACCCGTTCCTGAACCTCAATACGTTGGAAGACCTGGCGGCCTGCCAGCCGTCCGCCGTGGTCTCCGACCAGGCCTTGATGGGCCGGCCACTGGACCTGTTGGGGTAGGTTGGTGGCTCTTCGGAGCGCCAGACGCGCGCGCGCCGCAACCCGCCGAACCGGCGGACGTCTCCGGCCAATTGGGCGCGGGAAAATCCGCCCGGGGCAGCGAGGGAAGAATTGGTCGTAGAGCCAGTCGGCGGCGACTGGTCTCCGGGTCCGAGTGGTTCGCGCCGGGCCTCGGAGAATAGGGTCCTGGGGGTCGAAAGTCGGACGATTGTTCCGCGCGTCGAATTTGGTCGAAATCCAGTCGCCGGCGACCTCGCGCCTAAGATAGCGCCGATACGTGAGCGAGCACGCCTGCTCTCGATGAGCCCCTGCGGCCTCGCCCCTCGCCGCCAGCTCGCAGGCCTGGGCGGAGGGCTTCGTGACTGTGTTCGGCGGCGGTACGCAGGGGGGGCTGAATCTCAGCCATCTGGCAGCTGGCGTCGACTCCGTGCGCGCTCAACTGCGCCCGATACGCATGGTTGTGGTTGATGCGGATCAAGCCGCGATCCACCTAACACCCGTATGGATATGTGAACTCGAAGTGGAGGTTTGTGCGGGATTTCGTGGCGGCATGGACTAAGATGACGGTCCTTGCTCGCTTCGACCTCCATTTGTCACTGCGCAGGGAGACCCAGCGCTTTACAATCATCTAAAGACGAGGAAATGCACATGTACAGTCACGTTCTCATCTCTACTGACGGTTCCGAAGTCGCGCAGAAGGGCGTGGAGCAGGGCCTGTCACTTGCCAAAGCTCTGGGCGCCAAGGTGACGCTCATTACCGTCACGGAGCGCTTTCCTGTCTATGCCAGAGGTGTCGGCCTGGAATACGCGATGAGCCAACCCATGACGGCTGAATACGCCACAGGTCAGAAGGAGGCTGCGAATGCCGCACTTGCCGCCGCCAAGCAATTGGCCGACCGCCTCGGCATCTCGACCGAAGATTTACATGTGCCGGATGCTCATCCGGCCGATGCGATCATCGAGGCTGCAAGATCGCGCAATTGCAGCCTTATCGTCATGGCCTCGCATGGCCGTCGAGGGCTTGGCCGCCTCTTGCTGGGAAGCACGACCTCGGAAGTGCTCGCAGAGAGCCCCGTGCCGGTTTTGGTCGTGCGTTGATGCCTTAGGTGGAGCGAGCCACTCCTCGGTCATGTAGTCGGCCGACGTGAACGACGATCCCGGCGTCGGCCCGCCTGCTCGCATTCGCATAGGTCCCAGGAGGTGTCAGGGGCCCGGCAGGCGATCATCAGCGCAGAGCCGTCGGCGGGGCGCGCCCTAAGACCGCCTCCTGCTCGGCGGGCTGCAGAATCGCCTCAAGCGGAATCCCGAGCAATTCGGCCGCTGACGCGGCCAGGTGCGCCCAGGTGCAGCGGTTGGCGAACAGCATTCCGGGGGCGTCCAATGTCCCGCCGCGGCTGATATAGCCGTGAGCCCTCAGGCGCTTGGGCCCGCCATCAAGGCGACGAAGGACACCCAGGAGAGGCTCTGGACGTGTGTGGGTGACGAGCACCCGGGGGAGATCTGGCGGAAACAGCGCCTCGATCGCGGAGTCGGTCAGAACGAAGCGAGCTTCGAACTCATCGCGCGGCGACCGAAGTCGACCCGGCTCAAGAATGCAGCCGACGCTTACCCGCTTACCGCTTGCGCGAAGGCGTTCGGCCGCCCGGCGCGCCTCGATCAGTTGATAAGCGCCGACCGCCACCAGTTGAAGCTCGGCTTGCTCATCTGCCTCCACGACCGCCGCGCCTAGAGTCACGGCCGCCTGCGCCTCGACGGGTCCAAGAACGCAGGGTGTGGACCGCTTGGGCGCAACTATGCAGCCGACCACGCCCCTGTCGGCATAGATGGCCCGTAATGCTTCCACCGCCGTAGCGGCATCAACCGGGAACATTACGCGCGAGACGTCCGACATCTCGCCCAGCAGGGCCTCGCCGATGGTCGGGTCCTGATGGGACTGCTGGTTCTTGCCGTTTTCCCAAGTGTGGGACGTCGCGATGAGCGGCACGCCGATCCATTGCGGCGGCGCTCCGGCCTCGGTCTGCTGCCGTGCGAAGATTATATCCTGGCGAAGCGCGCCAAGCATTTTCACGGCAAACGCCTCGTAGGAAACTGCGAGGTTCAGTCCCCCCTTGTTGCCGAGCGCGGCCCCGATCACCGCTTCTTCGTTGAGCGCCGTGATGACGGCGCCTGTCACGGATTCTGGCGCACCGGCCTCGGGTCGGTTGACCCTATGCTTCAGGAGGTCGAGCGTCCCGCCCATCTGGTTGCTGCGCAGCTCGTCGGGGTTGCCGATCCTGAAGCGAGAGCCGGGGTTAGCCCTTACGAACTCCGTGAACCAGGCGTCCATCGCGGCCATCGCCGAGGCGTTGCCCTGGGAGGGCGCATCGGAGGCCGGAAGCGTCGGCGCCGGCGGGTTGCGATGGGCGAGCGCACTGTCCCGCTCCTTGGGCCGTCCCTGCGCCTCATGTTGTAGGAACGCCCTGCGCGAGACGGCAAGGGTGTCGGCGGACACATGCAGAGCCGCCGCCCCGGCGTTGAACGCGGCGCGGGCGACCTCGTCCGTCCGAGGTATCGCGCTCAGCGGCAGATTGTGTGCCGCGTTCGAGCCTGCGCCCGGAAAACCGTAGCCTTTCACCGTAGTCGCGATGACGAACGGAAGCCGGACGGGATAGGTCGCGCGCCCTGCGGCGACCTCGGCGGACGCCAAGCCGAGGCGCTCTTCAGCTTCCAAAATCGCCCATGCGTAGGCGGCCGGGTCTCGCCCGTCGATGATGATCGGGTCAAATCCATTGACGTCCAGGTGACGGCTGAGCCAAGCCGCGCCGCCGTCCTGCGCGACCTCCGTGCGCTGCTCGATGCGCCTCCCGTTGAGCACCATCATCGGCGCTACCAGCCCGCAGTCTTCGGCGCGCCACCACCGCTCCGACCAGTCGCTCCCGCGCTGCTCCTCGAACGCCCCGTCGCTTAGAATCGCCACGAGGCGCTCCCCTGGAAGCGGCATGTGGACGTACTGGACCTCGGCGAACCCGAGATATCCGCCTTCGGACACCCCACCTGCGGTATAGGCGTTCACGTGGCTGCCGACGGGGACGCTGGGACGACCATCCGGGCCGATGGCGTAACTGTAGAAGTCGGCGCAAAGCCGGCTTAGCCCCGCATCGTCCGGCCCGTAGCGACCTTGTTGGGCGGGCGACAAATTGTCGACGAGGGCGTTGGCCGCTTCAATAGCCGCGACGCAATGGCCCTGGCCGAGGATCCAACCGCGTGTCGCGCCACTGAGCGCATTGGCCGCCAGATATCCGATGTAGGCCGGCGCGACATTCAACGCGCCGCCGGTATGGCCTTCCGGCGCAAGCTTGAAGGCGTCGGCCGGCAGTGGCGCGCCCGACAGGTCAACCCGCTCGGCATAGGTCATGTGCACCACCGTCCACATGGTCGCGCTGGCAAGTCGGTCAGCCGCGGCCAGCACAGCGAAGACCTCCTCCTGGTCACGGGCGAGGCCCCGCGCCGCGAGCTGCTCGGCGAGGCGGAGCACTCGCACGCACGTCTCCGGCGCATGCTGGATCACGCCATAGCCACTCTTCCACTGATCGAAATTCATGCCGGGACCTTTTCCTCAGGCGCGGGGCGCCTGCGCCCAAACAGACTTCAGCGCACGAACACCATCGCTTTCATTGCGCGAGATCAAGTCGGGCCACAGTGGGTCGTGTTGAATAGGCTGAAACAAGCCAACCGGGACGAGATGAGATGACTAATCCATCGTGGCGCCAGGGGCCGCCTCGAACAATTCTCTTGGCGACGGACTTGAGCAGTCGATGCGACAGGGCGGTGCAGCGCGGCCTGCAATTGGCCAAGCTCTGGAACTCGCGCCTTATCATCTTGAATGTGATTGAGCCGGTCCACACGACCGACCGGAATGAAATGGGGGATCTCCCGAGTTGGCGGCGCCCGGCGGATCCCCGCCGGGGCGCCCAGGATCAGCTTCGACGCCAGTTCGGCGAAAGTGTCCAAGGCGCGGAAGTCAGGGTTGTCGAAGGTGAGCCTGTGGCGGCGATCGAGGAAGCGGCCCGCGAACTCGGTGCGGACCTGATCGTTACAGGTGTGGCGCGGGACGAGGTCTTCGGTCGCTATGTCCTGGGCTCAACAGTGGACCGGCTTGCGCGGCAAACGTCCGTCCCATTGCTGGTCGTAAAGAGCCGGGTCTGGCCCTACGAGGAAATCCTCGTAGCCACCGACTTCTCGGAGGCCTCACAACAGGCGCTGACCGCCGCAGACCGGTTTTTCCCGACCGCGCCGCTGACGGCGCTGCATGGGTGGGAGGTGCCGTACGCCGGCTTTCTCGACGCGCCTGGCTTCCGCGAGCAGTGGAAGGAGCAGGAGAAGCAGGGCTGCGAGGATTTCCTTCAGCGCTCGCAGCTCTCCTTTGAGGGTCGCGCACGCGTGAGGGTCCTTGTCGAGCACGGCTGTCCTGAGGTTCTGGTTCGGCAGTATATGCTCGACAAGGAGGTCGACCTCGTCGTGGTCGGCACACACGGGGGAAGTGGACTGTTCGACAAGCGGCTGGGTGGCACGGCCAAGCGGATTCTCGAGTACGCGCCCGCCGATGTGCTCCTGATCCGCGAACCGCGCGCTGTGCGCCGCGGGGAGCCGTCCCGCTGACGTCGTGCGATCCCCTGGCTCAAACGAGGGATCTTCGGAGGCCTGCTCACACCGCTGAAGGCTGCCAGGAGAGGCCTGAGAACAAGCGCGACCGAAAGGCGATAGGGGGCGGGCGAACCAGGCTGGACTCCGCTGACTCGCATCGCCGGGTTCAAGGGACCACGAGAACGTCGATTTCCGATGAGCCGAGCAGATCATGGGCCACGCTGCCTAGGACGAAGCTCTTTACGCTGCTCATGCCGCGGGTCCCGATCACGAGGAGGTCTGCCCTACACATTTGCGCACCGCGGCGAACGCTCTCCGCGGCGGAGGTTTCGATCAACTCTATCCTGCTCTCGGCAGGCGAATATTTGGCGGATCGCAGGTGGGTTTCTAGGTCTCGCTCAGCTTTTGACGCCTCCTCCACGCGGTAGGCCTTGGCTTGCTCCGCGCTCATCCCAGACCTGAAAAGCAGTCCCTCCGCCGGCGCGCCATAAGCGTGGAAGACGGTGACCTGGGCATTCTGCAGGAGGCCGAGCGCTTCAGCTGACGCGAAGGCCTTCGCCGAGCATTCCGACAAGTCGGTGGCGATCATGACGCGGTCGTAGCCCCGCGCCGGCACTGAGTTCGCCATGATGATCGGCATGCTCGCTTCACGTATTGTCCGTTCCACGGCCGTGCCCGTGAAGATATCCCGCAAGATCTGACGGCGGTGGGGCCCCATGATGATCAGATCTGCGTGGAGGCCATCAGCGGTGGCGGTCACCTGCTTGAAGGGTTCCCCGGCCACCACAGTTGCGCTGCATCTGACCCCATCGGCCACCGTGACCGTGGCCGCGAGGTCCTCCAACAGTGCTGTCGCCTCGCGGCGCTCGGCCTCCACCATGCGAACGGGCTGATCATCATCGACCACGTGCACCAGGGCGACATCGCAACCGAACTGTTTGGCCAACAACGTCCCTCGACGAAGCGCCCGATCCGAGCGGGTGGAAAAGTCCGTCGCCACAAGGATCCGCTGCATCGATACCCTCCTTCAGATCCATTCTTCCGGATCGAAGCGTTAGGGGCGCATGGATACACCACCCGTCGAGCATTGACCTTGCTCAAGGTCATCGCAATGCGGTCGATCCACAGTCAAACTGGCGGCGTTCGCCGCGACGACCATCCTGTGGATCATCTTCCCGGCGCGGGTGCTCTTCGAACTGCAGAATCGCTCAGGCGCATTGTTGATCCTGCGGGGTGCGGGAGGCCCGCGCAGCGTGGGCGCTTCGCCGCGATCGGCGGACACTTCCAACAAATCGTAGTTGCGATCGCGACCGTCGGCGTCTGCCGGCGACCTCGCGCCTAAGATAGCGCCGATGCGGTAGAAGGTTCAGTTCGGGCTTTCTCAGGTGAGGAGAACTATTGGGCGTCGACCATGTCGCGCCATCCGACGATGGTCCCCACACGCGATCACTACACCTTGGTGGCGTATTCATGTTCCAGCATATGCTGGCGCCCTTGCCCGTTGGATGGCGAGCCGAACCTGCTTTTCGGTCTCGAGAAGAGCGAACAGCGCCACGCCCACGCCGACAATCAGCGCGCCGTCCAGTAGCGGGATCGACTCCGTGGCGAAGACAGCCTGCAATGGCGGCAGGTAGGTGATAGCGGTCTGTGTCACCGTGAGGACGACCACGGTCGTCCACACGACCTTGGTGCCGCGCACGGCCTTCCAGGTGAGCGAGGCGCCGTAGATGTTGCGGATGAAGAACAGGTGGAAGATTTCCATCACGACCAGGGTGTTGAACACCATGGTGCGCGCCAGTTCCACAGAGTGCCCGCGATCGACCGCGTAGAAGAACATGCCGAACGTGCCGCAGAGGAACAGCGCTGACACAAGCACGATATGCCACACGAGTTCACCACCGATCAGCGACTCGTTTCGGGGGCGCGGCATCCGGCGCATGGTGTTTTCCTCGGTCGGCTCGAAGGCCAGCGCGATGCCCAACGTCACGGCGGTCATCAGGTTGATCCAGAGAATCTGAAGCGGGGTCAATGGCAGCGTCATGCCTAGGAACAGCGCAAGTACAATCGTCATGCTCTCGCCCGCGTCGGTGGGCAGCGTCCAGCTGATGACTTTCTTGATGTTGTCGGAAACTGTGCGGCCCTCGCGAACAGCGGCCGCGATCGAGGCGAAGTTATCATCCGCCAGCACAAGATCTGCCGCTTCCTTGGCCGCTTCACTTCCTTTTCTGCCCATCGCAATCCCAGCATCGGCGCGTTTGAGCGCGGGCGCGTCGTTCACGCCGTCGCCAGTCATGGCCACGGTCAGGCCATGCGACTGCAACGCCGTAACGAGGCGCAGCTTATGCTCTGGGCTTGTGCGGGCGAAGATGTCGCAATTCACGACCGCGCCTTTGAGCGCCTCATCGCTCATCTCATCGAGATCGGCCCCCGTCAGCACCTGATCGGGATTTTGAAGCCCAATCTGTCTCCCGATGGCGGCGGCGGTCTTGCCGTGATCGCCTGTGATCATCTTCACACGGATGCCGGCGCCCCGGCATTCCCCAACGGCCGCAATGGCTTCCGGTCTTGGCGGATCGATCATTCCCACCATACCCAGCAAGGTAAGCGTGCCCTCCACATCGCGATGCTCCAGGACCGTGTGATCCGGCTTCACCGATCTCACGGCGAAGGCGAGCACGCGCTGACCAAGGGCGGCGATCCTGTCGGTTTGTTGGCTCCAGTAGACGTCGGCCAGCGGTTCGACGCCGCCCGCAGCCGTGCGTTGATCCTTGCACATCGAAATGATCCGCTCGGGCGCGCCCTTCACGAAGACACAGGCATGGCTCTCATGATCGTGAACCAAGGTCGCCATGAAACGATGCTGGGAATCGAAGGCGATGGCGTCCGTGCGCGCCCATTCCGCCTGTTGCTTGCGGACATCGGTTCCGATCTTGCCGGAGAAGGTCAGGAGCGCCCCTTCCATCGGGTCGCCTTCCACCGTCCAAACGCCTTCATGTTCCCGCAGGCCGGCGTCGTTGCAGAGGGCGCTCGCGCGGGCGAGTTCATGCAGAATATCGTGTTCGCTTGCATCGACCGCCGCATCCTCCAGCCGGATGACGCCCTTCGGTTCATATCCTGTGCCGTCCAGCGTGAAGAGGTGCTGAGGCGTGAGGACCGAGGCGACCATCATCTCATTGCGTGTCAGGGTCCCGGTCTTGTCGGTACAGATGACCGAGACCGCGCCGAGAGTCTCGATGGCCGGCAGGCGGCGCACAATGGCGTTGCGCCGCGCCATGGCCTGCACGCCGATGGCGAGCGTAATGGTCAGAACCGCAGGCAGTCCCTCCGGTATGGCCGCCACCGACAAGCCCACCACCATCATGAATATTTCTTCGAATTCGTAATGGCCGACGAAGTAGCTGTAGATAAGCAGCAGCGCGGCGAGCATGAGAATGAGGACGGTCAGCCACTTGGCGAACACGTCCATCTGCTTCACCAGCGGCGTGGTGAGCGTTTCCACCGTCGATAGCAGTCCACTGATGCGCCCTATTTCCGTCGCACCGCCTGTCGCCACCACGACGCCCTTGCCCTGGCCGGAGGCCACCAGGGTGCCGCTGTACGCCATGCCGAAGCGGTCACCCAGCGGGGCGTCAGCGCGGACCGGTTCGATGTGTTTTTCCACGGGCACGGATTCGCCGGTAAGGATGGCTTCCTGCACCGAAACGCCATGCGCCGAGAGCAGCCGCAGATCGGCAGGGACCTTGTCGCCTGCTTCCAGCAGCACGATATCGCCGGGCACAAGCGCCTCGCCCTCGACGCTCCGACGCTCGCCATCCCGCAGCACGTTTGCGTGGGGCGCCAGCATCTGACGGATGGCGTCCATCGCCTTCTCCGCCTTGCCCTCCTGGATGAAGCCGATGAGGGCATTGGCGACCACCACCGCCAGAATGACCAGCGTATCGACGAGATGATTAAGAAGCGCCGTGATGACGGCCGCCCCGATCAAGACGTAGATCAGAATATGATGAAACTGCATTAGGAAACGCAGGAACACGCTGCGCTTCTTGGCCTCCGGGAGGCGGTTCGCGCCGTAAATCTTGAGCCGCGCCTCAGCTTCCGCCTGGCTCAGGCCCGTCGACGTCGCCTTTAGATCTTGAAGCGTCTCCCCCGTTGAGCGGGCATGCCAAGGCGTATGACTTTCAATCATAGCTAAGGGCCTTTGCTGGAGAGACAAGACCGCTTTGCTTCAGCATCCCTGTTGATAAGGGCAGGTGCGGCGCCACGCTCGCAGCCGTTTGTTCGAAGACAAGGCGGCGCATCACGCGCGCGACATTCAGGCCTCCACCTCCGGCATCGACGCGTGGCCCCGAACAGCGGAGTCCGTGCGCGGGGGCCAGCCGCGCGACGGAGGTGGCGACATCGAGCGCGGGATTCAGGGTGAGGGTCACGACATTGAGGTTCGGATTCATCCGCAAGGACTTTAGGCTGCGATATCCAAGCGGCTTTGACTGGGATCAAGAGTATTGTCCCCGTGTAGCATCACAATAATGTGCCATTTTGAGGATGAAAACGTCCCATAAGGGCATGGGCGCGGCGCAACAGAGTTGATCAAACTCAAGGTGAGGCGCCCGATTGCCGTTCACCGTTGCTTCTTCTGCAATGAAGAGTGCCCGAAATGGACGCTCCCGCGGTTAGCGCGAACCCGACGAACGGGCTGAATTACATTCGACCGTTCGACAGCCTCGGGCTTGGCGGCGCGCCTCTCGTCGGTGGCAAGACAGCGTCACTCGGCGAGTTGCGGGACCTGCTCGGCTCGGGTCCGACCAGTGGGTGCTGTCAGTTTAAGGTCAACTTGTCTCCGGTAGTGGCGTGACGCCTGTCCGGAGGAGCCCCCTCGTGAAGCCGATTGCATACAAACGCCACCGGTTCCCACCGGAGGTCATCCGGCATGCGGTGTGGCTGTATTTCGGTTCACGCTGAGCCTACGCGACGTCGAAGAGTTGATGGCCCAGCGGGGTGTGGAGGTCAGCTACGAGACGATCAGGTGTTGGACCCTGAAGTTCGGCCGGCAGTTCGCGCGCAATCTCAGACGGACAAGATCCAAGCCGACCGGGCGCTGGCATCTCGACGAAATGGTCGTGAAGATTGGCGGCAAGAGGGTGTTCCTTTGGCGGGCCGTGGACGATGAAGGCGAGGTCCTCGACATGCTGGTCCAGGAGCGACGAAACAAGGGCGCGGCCCTTAAGATGCTAAGGGAACTGCTGAAAGACCAGGGTGTCAGACCCGAGGCGATCGTCGCCGACAAGCTGGCTTCGTATCGCGCTGCGGCCCGAGATCTGGGCCTAACGGCGCGACATAAACCGGGAGGAATGCACGAGAACAATCGGGCCGAAAACTCCCATCTGCCGATCCGCCGGCGGGAGCGAAAGCAGCAGAGGTTCAAGTCCAGAGCTTCGGCCCAGACGTTTCTCGCCACCCACGCCGCCGTCTACAACGTCTTCAACCTCCAGCCCCATCTGATCCGCCGACCGACCCTCCGCCTCTTCCGGGCCGAGGCCTATCGGACGTGGGAGGCCGCGACCGCCGCGGCGTGACGGCGGCGCGGTGGAGGGGGCGTTGCGGCTGGGCGGAGTTAAGCTGACAAAACCGCGCGGGCCGTTATCCGCCTAACCGACGGACTACTCGGGACGAATTGGGCGCGGGAAAATCCCCCCGCGTCAGCGGGGAAATGAATGGTCGTGGAGGCAGTCGGCGATCGACTGGTCTCCCGGCTCCGAGCGGGGTGGTGGTCCTGCATCTGTCACCAAATGCAGAGTCTAGCCGGGGATCTGCGGCGGAGTGGAGGTGATCGGCCTCGCGTCGTACGTTTGGTCGCCCATGCCGCGGAGAGCGACGTCGTCGAGGGTATCCCCGTGATCGCGCTCACTTAACTCCGGGGCGCTCCAGGGCTTTGGATGGAGCCAAATTGCGGTCTAAGCTGGAGCCAGTCTTCCACGCGGGCCCGGGAAGTTATGGCCGACGTCGTCTTCTATCTGGACCATGGCGGTCCGCTAACGCTGCAGACCCAGCTGCGCCAGCGGATCATCGACTCCGTGGTGTCGGGCAATCTGGAGCCGGGCGCCCGCATGCCGGCGTCGCGGCGCCTGGCCGGCGACCTGGGAATCGCGCGCAATACCGTGGCCCTAGTCTATCAGCAGCTGATCGCCGACGGTTATCTGACCGGCCGGGAGCGCAGCGGGGTCTTCGTCAGCGACGCCCTGTTCGAGGCTGTGCGTCCGGGCCGTGACCGGGCCGACCGCCCGGTGATCGCCGCCGCCCCGTGGCGGTCGCGACTACAGGCGGTGGTGCGGGTGGACGTGGAGGGGCGGCCGCCGCCGAGCTGGGAGCTCAATCCCTATCCCTTCCTCGACGGGGCCTATGACGCCTCCCTGGCCCCGGGCCCGGAGTGGCGCGACGCGGTGCGCTCCACCCTCAACGCCCGGGAGTTCGCCGAGTGGAGCCAGGATGGCGGCGAACTGGACGATCCGCGGCTGGTCCACGAGATCCGCACCAAGATCCTGCCCCGCCGCGGCCTGCAGGCCGGGAGCGAGGAGGTGCTGGTGGTGGGCGGTCGGCGGGAGGCCTTCAGCCTGCTGGTGCGGGCCTTCGTCGGCCGCGGCGCGCCGGTGGCGGTGGAGGAGCCGGGCCTGCCCGACCTGACCCAGATCCTGCGCCTGCAGGGCGCCGACCTGATCCATCTGCCGGTAGACTCCGAGGGCATGGCCGTCGACGATCGGCTGGCCGCCGCCGCCCTGGTCTTCGTCACCCCGGCCTGCCAGTACCCCACCGGCGCGCGGCTGGCCCCGTCACGCTGCCGCGCGTTGCTGGAGCGGGCCGAGACCGACGACCTGCTGGTGATCGAGTACGACCTGGCGGCCAGCGGCGGCTTCGCGGCCCAGGCCTCGCCGGCCCTGCGCAGCATGGATCGCTCGGGCCGGGTGATCTATGTCGCCGATCTCTGCGACGTGCTGAGCCCCGGACTCGGCCTTGGTTTCATCGTCGCCGACGCCGAGCTGATCCGCGAACTGCGCCGCCTGCGCACCCTGGTGTCCGGCTGCGCCCCGCGCGCAGCCCAGCGGACCGCCGCCTTCTTCCTGTCGCTCGGCCACTATGACGCCAATCTCGGCCGCCAGCATCGGGTGCTGCGGGAGCGGCTCAACGCCCTGCGGGACGCCCTGAACTACCACCTGCCGCAGCTCGTCGCGATCGACCCGCGCTCCAACGGCTCGGCCATGTGGGTGGAGGGGCCGCCCGACCTATCGGCGCGCCAACTGGCCAACGAGGCGGCCAAGCGCGGTGTGCTGATCGAGCCGGCCGACCGCTTCTATTCCACCCCGAGCCCGGCGGCGAACCGGTTCCGGATGGGGGTGACGGGCATCCCCACCGACCGGATCCGTGAAGGCGTGGCCGTCCTGGCCCAGGTGGTCAAGAGCTTGACCCAGCCGGGCCTGGACAGGTTGGACCCGGGCGAGCGGGCCTGGATGCCGGGTGAGCCCCTGCGCGCCCTGATGTCGGGGGCCAAGCTGCTATGCCGTACGGTCTATGGCGATCCCTACGAGGTGGACGTTCTGCCCGACGGCCGGCTGGTGGGCCGGGCCGGCTACGCGCACGAGGACTGCGACGTGGGCGCCTGGTGGATGGAGGGCGACTACTGGTGCCGCCGCTGGACCGAGTGGTCCTATGGCGAGACCGCTCGCTTCCTGACGGTGGTGGAGGGCGACCAGATCCGCTGGTACCGGGACGACCACCTGCTGTTCAACCGCGGCATCCTCAAGCCCAACGCCCTGGCCTGACGCTCGGATTGACGAATCTGGACCCATAGATTGGACCAATCTGGTCCTACGCTTGTCCGCCCGCGACCTTCACCGTGTTGTCATCGTCGTTCGGGTGAAGGATTTCTCCATGTCGCATTTGGCCATAGCGGGCCTCCAGTTGGACCTGCAAGCCGGCGACAACCTGGATCGGATCGCCGACGAGGTGGCCGCGGCCAAGCGGCGGCTGTCGTGGGTGGATCTGGTCCTGCTGGGGGAGCTCAGCGTCTACGGCCCCTCGGTGGACCACGCCCAGGATCCGGGCGGGGCGGCGGAGACCCGACTGCGCCGCATCGCCCGGGACAACGGCGTCTGGCTGCTGGGCGGTTCGATCTTCGAGCGGGTCGACGGGAAGGTCTACAACACCTGTCCGGTGATCGACCCGAACGGCGACGTCGTCCTGAAGTACCGCAAGATCTACCCCTTCCGTCCCTACGAAACCGGGGTGGCGGCAGGGACCGAGTGCATGACCTTCGACATGCCCGGGATCGGCCGGATCGGGGTCTCCATCTGCTACGACATGTGGTTCCCCGAGACCACGCGCACCCTGGCCTGGATGGGCGCCGAGGTGATCCTGCATCCGGGGATGACCAACACCGTCGACCGCGACGTCGAGCTCTCCATCGCCCGGGCCAGCGCGGCCCAGAACCAATGCTATTTCGTCGACATCAACACCGCCGGCCAGCTCGGCAACGGCCGCTCGGCGGTCTACGGCCCCGGGGGCGAACCGGTCTATGAGGCTGGGTCCGGCCGCGACGTGATCGGCCTGGAGCTCGACCTCGGCTACGTGCGGCGGGTCCGCGAGCGCGGATGGCACGGCCTGGGCCAGACGCTGAAGAGCTTTCGCGACGGCCCGCCGAGCTTCCCGCCCTATCGCGAGGGGCCCTCATCGCCGGCCCTGGCCGCGCTGGGGCCGCTGGAGAAGCCGCGGGGCGGCGCCAATCAAGATCAGAAGGAGGGGTAGATGTTCAGATCCGTACTCATGACGACGACCGCCGTGTCGTTGTCCCTCGTGGCGTCCCAGGCACTCGCCCAGGCCGCCGCCAAACCAGGCGCCGACACCACGGTCACCGAGGTGGTGGTCACCGCCACCCGGCGCGAAGCCTTCGTCCTCGACGTGCCCTACAACATCTCGGCGGTGTCGGGTCAGGCCATCGATCAGGCCAAGGTGCAGAACGCCACCGAGTTGCTGCGCTCGGTCCCCGGGGTGTCGGTGGTCGACCGGGGCTACCGCAACCAGGGGGTCTCCAACAGCATCCAGATCCGCGGGCTCAATGTCGACAGCGCCATCCTCGGCGACTATGCGGTCTCCGCCGTCGCCCCGGTGTCCAGCTATGTCAACGACACGCCGCTGTTCGCCAACTTCGCCCTCAAGGACATCGACCGCGTCGAGGTGCTGCGTGGGCCCCAGGGCACGCTCTACGGGTCCGGCTCCCTGGGCGGCACCATCCGCTACATCCTCAAGGCGCCGCAGCTGGATGAGTTCGGCGGCAAGGTCAGCGCCACGGCGTCCCGGGTCGAGGGCTCCGGCGGGGTCGGCTGGGCCGCGGACGGCACGGTGAACATCCCCCTGGGGGACAAGGCGGCCCTGCGGCTGACCGGCAGCCTGCAGGACTATCCCGGCCTGACGAACTACGTGAACATCTTCAAGCTGGACGCCTCGGGCATCCCGCTCGCTCCGTCCGGCGTCCTGTCGCCGGCGGCGGCCTATGAGAGCCGCAAGGACGCCGACACCGTCGACATCAAGTATGGCCGCGCCGCCCTGCGGTGGCAGCCCGCCGAGTGGCTGGACCTGACGCTCGCCTATGCGCGGCAGTCCGACGAGATCGGCGGCCGCCGGCAGGTGACCCGCGGCAAGGACGGCTTTGGCCGCACCTACGGCCAGTACGACAATGGTTCGGTTCAGTTGGAGCCCTCGTCGAGGGAGGTCAGCCTGACCTCGCTGGAGGCCACCATCGACCTGGGCTTCGCGACCCTGACCTCGTCGACCTCGTCCTACGACCACCATGGTGAGAGCGTCAGCGAGAACACCGGCTACTACGCCAAGAACGGCTGGCTCTCCTTCTACTACAACTTCCCCCGGCCCATGGCATCGGCGGTGCGGACCTATTCGGACGAGGCGGTGATCGAGGAGATCCGGCTGGTGTCCAACACCGAAGGTCCGATCGACTATGTGCTGGGCGGCTTCTACGAGAAGCAGAAGCTGGGGGCGACCCAGGCCAGCTACCTGCGCGGCTTCAAGCGCTGGTGGAACGCCGCCTATCCGGCCTTCGCCGCCGAGGTGCAGTCCGATCAGGACTTCGCCTATGACCGGCGCGAGGACTTCACCGACAAGGCCCTGTTCGGCGAACTGACCTACCACTTCAGCGACCGCCTCCAGGCGACCGGTGGCGTGCGGTGGTTCGACAACGAGTCCAAGAGCCGCACCTTCATGGACGTGCCGGTCTACACCTCGCTGTCGGCGCCCACCAATGCGCGGTTCGAGACCTCCGACAGCAAGGCGCTGTTCAAGGCCAACGTGTCGTGGAAATACGGAGAGCGGGGCCTGGCCTACGCCACGGTGTCTGAGGGCTATCGCCGGGGCGGGGCCAACGCCGTGCCGACGATCGGGCGCTATGCGGAGGACGCCCGCTGGCAGCAGTACGGACCCGACCGGGTGGTCAACTACGAGGCTGGCCTGAAGGGCGTCAGTCACGGGATTACCTACAACGCGGCCCTGTTCTACGTCGACTGGAAGGACATCCAGATCAACACCGTGACGCCCAACTGGGGCTTCTTCGTCGCCCAGAACGGCGGCAAGGCCCGTTCTCAGGGTCTGGAGGCCCAGCTCGAGGGCCGACTGGCGGGCGCGCGCTACAGCCTCGGCTACACCTATACCGACGCCCAGCTGACCGAGAACGCCTACCCGCCCACCGGCGGCGCCCTGCCCGTGGCCCGGAAGGGCGCTCGGTTGCCCGGTACGCCAGAGCACGCGGTGACCGTCGCTCTGGATCGCAGCGCAACCCTGTCCAATGGGGTGCTGCTGACCGGGCGGGTGAGCGGCTACTACCAGTCGGAGACGCGCAACGCGGTGACCACCTCGACGCGCTTGAACGTCGGCCTGCCACCGTTCCAGATCTGGAACGCCTCGGCCACGGCCACCTTCGACAAGTGGTCGGCGACCTTGTTCGTCAAGAACATCTTCAATGCCGACGGCGTCACCGGCCGGTTCACCGATAGCTACATGGGGACCGCTCCCGCGTCGGGCTATTACGGTAGCGGCGCCAAGGACCTCATCAGCCTGCCGCGCACCATCGGCCTGACCCTCGACTATCCGTTCTGAGACGATGACGACACCAGGCGCCCCACGAACGATTGGCGTTCCCGCCTCCCCACCGGGGGGCGGGGCGCTGGACGCCGTGCGGGCGCTTGTCCATGCCGGACGGCGGGCGGAGGCTGACCAGCGGCTGCTGGCCCTGGAGCCCCAGCTTCAGGGCGACGCCCGGGGGCTGCAGGCGGCGGGCGAGATCTTCCTGGCCAACGCCCGGTTCTCTGAGGCGCTGCGATGCTATCTCCGCGCCGCCGAGCTCGCTCCGGCTGACCCGGGCGCGCTCTACAACCTGGCCTCGGCCCTGGTGGCCACCGGGGACCTGGCCGGGGCGGAGGCGGCCTTCGACCAGGTGATCGCGCTGGATCCCACCGACGCCGACGCCTTCTACAACCGCGCGACCCTGCGACGCTGGACGCCGGCGGAGAACCACGTCGCCGCGCTGGAGGCGGCGATCGCCCGCGCCCGCCATCCCGCCGCCGAGGCCGCGCTCTGCTATGGGCTGGCCAAGGAGCTGGAGGACCTGGGGGAGCATGACGCGGCCTGGTCGTGGCTCGCCCGGGGCGCGGCGCGGCGGCGCGGGCAGCTGAGCTATCGCGTCGAGGCCGACCTGGAGACCATGGCCCAGATCGCTGCGGCCTTCGACGCACCCCTCATGGCCGGGGCGACGCCGAGCCCCGAGCCGGTGGGCCCGATCTTCGTCCTGGGCCTGCCGCGCAGCGGCACCACCCTGGTGGACCGGATTCTCAGCGCCCACAGCCAGGTGGAGAGCCTGGGGGAGATCAGCGACTTCGCCCTGTCCCTGATGCGGACCGTGGGGCCGGCTGACGGGAAGGGAGACCTTGTCGCGCGGTCGGCCCAGATGGATTTCGCGGCTCTCGGCCAGGCCTATCGCGACAGCCTGTCGGCCTATGGCCGGGCCGCCCCGCGGCTGATCGACAAGACCCCGGCCAACTACCTCTATATCGGCCTGATCGCGCTGAGCCTGCCGCAGGCGCGGATCGTCCATGTGCGGCGCGACCCGATGGACAATGGCTATGCCCTGCTCAAGACCCTGTTCCGCACCGGGTGCCCCTATTCCTACAGCCAGTCGGATCTGGGGGCCTATATCGGCGCCTATCATCGGCTGATGGACCACTGGCGGACCGTCCTGCCGGGCCGCCTGGTGGAGATCGACTACGAGGCCCTGGTGCAGGACCAGGAAGGCGAGAGCCGGCGGCTGCTGGCCGATCTGGACCTGGATTGGGATCCGGCCTGCCTGGACTTCCACGCCAATCCGGCGCCGGCGGCCACCGCCAGCGCCGCCCAGGTGCGCCGGCCGATCTACCGGGACTCCCTGGCGCTCTGGCGGCGCTATGAGGCCGGGCTCGCGCCGCTCTCCGACAGCCTGCGGGCGCAAGGCCTGCTGTGAGCGGTCTGGCGATCCTCGGGGCGATCACGGTCCTGGCCAGCGCGCCCTTGCCGATGGCGGCCTTCACGCCGCCAGCCCAGGCCGCGGCGCCGACCGCGCGGCTGGAGGGCCGGCTGACCCTGTCCTTCGGCCCCCGCCCGGACGGCCTGAAGCGGCTGCGCGACGACGATCCCCCCGGGGGGGCGGACCCCCGTCTGGCCTGGCCCGACCTCGCCCTCGACCTGGTTCAGGACGGTGACCGGCTAATTCCCGCGCCGGCGAACGGCGACGACGGGGGATACTGGGATTGGTCGGCGGGTCCGGGCCGCATCTGGCCCAGCGCCGAGGGCGATGTCGCCGTCCTGCCGGTGGCGCTGCGCGAGCGCAACGCCAACTGTGCACACAACGGCCTGCTGCGGGTGGCGCTCACCCCCGCCGGCGCGCCCAGGACCGCCCAGGTGCGGTTGGGGGCGGAGACCTGCCTCTATGACAAGTTCGACGCCTGGGCCGCGCCCAGGAGGATGGGCTTCACCCCCGGGGCGCCGCAGGATCGCGACGACCGGATCGCCCGCGACCGCGAGAACCGGGCGGCGCAACTGCCTGTCCGGCCGTTGTCGGAGCTGGCCGTCAGTCATCCTGGCGTCGATCTCGCGGTCCTGGCCCGGGCGTCGGGCGACGATCAGGCGGTCTATGGGATGGTGGTCGATGGGGTGAACTACGCCGCGCCCTGTCCGACCCGCTTCGGCGAAGACCCCTTCTGCGAAGGACGGACCCTGCCGTCCTATTCCACCGCCAAATCCCTGGTCGGCGGCCTTGGACTCATGCGCCTGGAACGCCTGACACCGGGTCTGGCTCAGCGGTTCCTAACGGAGCTGGTCCCGGCCTGCGCGGCGTCCGGCGCCTGGAGCGGGGTCGCCCTGCTGGACCTGCTGGACATGGCCAGCGGCCACTATCGTTCCGCGGCCTTCGAGGCGGACGAGAACGCCGCCGGCGCCTTCTTCATCACCCGGACCCACGCCGAGAAGCTGGCCTATGCCTGCGGCTATCCGCGCCGCGGGGCGCCGGGGGCGACCTGGGTCTACCGCACCTCCGACAGCTACCTGCTAGGGACTGCGCTGCAGGCGGCGACGCCCGGGGACCTCTACGACACCGTGCTGCGCCCAATCTGGCGCGACCTGACGCTCAGCCCCGCCCTGGACGAGACCCGGCGGACCCTGGACGCGCGGCGTCAGCCGTTTGTCGGCTGGGGGCTGTTCCTGCGGCGCGACGACGCCGCCCGCCTGGGGGTCTTTCTGTCGCCCGCGGGTCAGGCCGAGCAGGATCGGTTGTTGGCTCCGCGCCTGATCGGCGAGGCCCTGCAGCGGCCCGGCCTGGAGGGCGGCCTGGCCGCCGGTTCGGCGCGACTGCGCTACGCCCATGGTTTCTGGGCCCGCGACATCGCCGACCTGGTGGGCTGCGCCCATCCGGTCTGGACCCCCTTCCTGTCCGGCTATGGGGGAATTTCCATCGTGCTCTTTCCCAACGGGGTCGTGTTCTACGCCTTCGGCGACGAGGCCCGTTTCGACTGGGGCCCGGCCGCCGGGGCCGCCAACGCCGTGAAAGCCCTGTGCCATGACTGACCAGCCTCACCGCCGCTTCGCCCTGCCCAAGGCCGCCCCCGACGGGCTGGTGGCCAGCGTGCTGCTGGCCTTCATCGCCACGGCGGGCCTGTTCTACGTCAACATCATGCCCGCCCTGGTGAGCGGGCTGCAGGACGGGCTGGGCTTCACGGCCCGGTCGGCGGGCCTGGTGGGGTCGCTCAACGTCTACGGCGCGGCGCTCGGGGCCCTGGCCGCGGTGTTCGTGGTGGCCAGGATCTCCTGGAAGCCGGTGGCGTTCGGCCTGCTCCTGGCCCTGATCGCGACGGACCTGATCTCCACCCAGCTCACCACGGCCGGCGTGCTGATGATCGTGCGCTTCGTGCACGGCCTGATCGGCGGATTCCTGGTGGGGGTGGGGTTCGCGGTCATCGCCCGCACGGCGGCGCCCGATCGCACCTTCGGCATGCTGCTGGTGGTGCAGTTCGGTCTGGGGGGCCTGGGGCTGCTGCTGCTGCCGGGCCTGGTCCCGACCTTTGGAACCCCGGTCCTTTTCCTCAGCCTAGCGGCCTTTAGCGTCGCGGCGGCCCTGATGCTGCCCTTCCTGGCCGACTACGCCCCGCGGCCCCGGCCAGCGCCGATCGCCCAGGCCGGCGGCCTGGTGCGCTGGGCGCCCCTGACCTCGGCCCTGGTGGCGGTCTTCCTGTTCCAGGCCGCCAACATGGCCCTGTCGGCCTATGTGATCGGGCTGGGCCGGTTCTACGGCCTGTCGGGCCCCTTCATCAGCAACACCCTGGCGGCGGCCAACTGGATCGGCGCCCTGGGCTCGGTGCTGGTGGTGGTGATCGGCCTGCGCTGGGGACGGTTCTGGCCGATCCTGATCGGCGCCTTGGTGACCCTGGCGGGGACCCTGGCCTTCCTGCGCAGCGACCTGCCCCTGCTGTTCGTCGTGGCCAATGTCCTGACCGCCGTGGTCTGGGCCTTCGTCATCCCCTACCTGCTCGGCCTCTGCGCCGCCTTCGATCCCGGCGGCCGCATCGCCACCCTGGCCGGCTTCTTCTCCAAGCTCGGCCTGGCGTCCGGCCCCGCCCTGGGGGCGGTGCTGCTGGCTGAGACCCATTTCCCGCGCCTGGTGGCCCTGGCCCTGACCGGCCTGTGCCTGTCGGCGGCCTTCGCCCTGGCCCCGGCGCGACAGCTCGACCGCGCTTCCTGATCCCGACCAGAAGAGAGTTTCCGACATGTCCGCAAACGCAGCCTTGCAAGCCCGGCGCGTGGCCGCCGTTCCCCGCGGCGTGGCCACCGCCACCGCCATCTTCGCCGACCGCGCCGACAACAGCGAACTCTGGGACGCCGAGGGCCGCCGCTATGTGGACTTCGCCGGGGGCATCGCCGTGCTCAACACGGGCCACCGCCACGCCCAGGTGATGGCGGCCGTCAGCGCCCAGATGGAGCGCTACACCCACACCGCCTTCCAGGTGGTGGCCTACGAGCCCTATGTGGCCCTGGCCGAGCGACTGAACGCGCTGGCCCCCATCGACGGGCCCGCCAAGACCATCCTGTTCACCACCGGGGCCGAGGCCGTCGAGAACGCGGTGAAGATCGCCCGGGCCGCCACCGGCCGCTCGGCGGTGATCGCCTTCACCGGCGGCTTCCACGGTCGGACCATGCTGACCATGGGCCTGACCGGCAAGGCGCTGCCCTACAAGCATCGGTTCGGGCCGATGCCGGCGGAAATCTACCACGCTCCGTTCCCGATCCCGCACTACGGGGTGACGACGGAGGACGCCCTGAGGGCGCTGGAGTTCATCTTCCGCGCCGACGCCGCGCCCGACCGGGTGGCCGCCATCATCCTGGAGCCGGTGCAGGGGGAGGGCGGGTTCCACGTTGCGCCGCCCGAATTCATGCAGGCCCTGCGCGCGCTCTGCGACCGCCACGGCATCCTGCTGATCGCCGACGAGATCCAGGCGGGCTTCGGCCGAACCGGCAAGATGTTCGCCGTGGAGCATACCGGGGTGAAGCCCGACCTGATCACCGTGGCCAAGTCGCTGGCCGGGGGCTTCCCCCTGGCGGGCGTTATCGGCCGCGCCGAGCTGATGGACGCCCCGGAGCCGGGCGGCCTGGGCGGGACCTATGCCGGGTCGCCGATCGCCTGCGCCGCGGCCCTGGCGGTGC